>JAGOEH010000275.1 GCA_017997825.1 Candidatus Delongbacteria bacterium
TCAGATGGAATGGCATCAGGACTCTCGTCAAATTGGAGCGGTAATGGGTGGATGACAACGATCCGGATTATGGAATAGTCTTCAGGCTGATGGCCAGTCCGCCCCCAGGCGCCAGATGAAAGGTTTGGATTGTCGCGGCATCGATAGCGGCGTCTTGAATGTTCAGATCGATCGGATTGTCATTCCAGTGAGCGTTAGGACCATCGTGGTAGATTCGGGCTTGGTATTTCAGATCCTTTTCCAGAAAATCGAACCGGATGGTGATATCGCGCGGATTTTCGTCGGTAACGGCTCCCAGAAACCAGCAACGGGTATCCCGTTCCTGGCGGGCAATGACCACGTAATCGCCGACTTCGCCTGCCGGAACTACAGTTTTTTCCCAATTGACGCCGACGTCACGGACAAACTGGAATCCGGGTTGATTTTCATAATTCTCGATCAGATCGGGTACCATCTGGATGGGACTATAAATGACCACATACAAAGCCAGTTGATGGGCCAAAGTGGTGTTGACCTGGTTGTCCGGTTTGTAGGGTTTGAGTTTGATGTTGAAAATCCCGGGGGTGTAATCGATCGGCCCGGCCACCATCCGGGTGAAGGGGATGATGGTCAGATGTTCGGGAGGATTGCCTCCGTCGCTGGACCAGGCATTGAATTCCTGACCGCGAAGACCTTCACGGGATAAGAAATTGGGCCAGGTCCGCCGCAGTCCGGTATCCTTGATCGGTTCATGGGCATCGATCGCAATCTGATACTTGGCGGCCGTTTCGATCACCTTTTGGTAATGGTTGACCATCCACTGGCCGTGATGATATTCCCCTTTGGGAATAATCTTGCCGACATACCCGGTCTTGGCGGCATGGATGCCCAGGTTTTTCATCAGTGAGTAGGCGGTATCCAATTGCTGTTCATAAGTCCTCGGTGCGGCCGAGGTTTCGTGATGCATGATCAGGTTGACTCCTTTTTCTCGGCCGTAGCGGACCACTTCCTGCAGATCATAATCGGGATAAGGGGTTACAAAGTCAAATACGCCTTCCCGTTCATCAAATCCGATCCAATGTTCCCAGCCGGTATTCCAGCCTTCGACCAGCATGGCTCCGATGCCGTTGGCGGCGCTGAAATCGATCAGCTTTTTAGCTTTGGCGGTAGTCGCCCCATGCTTGCCGCCGGCCATGTCCCAGCTTGATTTTCCCAGGTGCATCTCCCACCAGATACCGCTGTATTTGCTGGGTTTGATCCAACTAACATCTCCAATACGGTTGGGTTCATTCAGGTTCAAAATCAGATTGGAGGTAATCAGGTGGGTGGCCTGTTCGGTGATGATCACTACCCGCCAGGGGGTTCGGAAGGGCAGGTTTCGTTTGACCTTCCAGCCCAACCGATCGGAACCCACTAGTTCACTCTGCATTCTCAGATGATCGGCATCGATTTTGAGCGTCATATCGGCATAATCGGTCAGATCGGCCTCATGGAAGCATAGGTAGAGACCAGTGGCGGTTTTCATGGTGAGCGGGGTATTGACGGCGTTTTCCGGTATATAGGTCTGAGCCAGATTGTTATGGCTGCGTTTGGACAAGGCGTCAATTTGGGTGAATGGACTGGTGTTGTAAAGATGCTCATAAATGTCCCAATCGCCGGGCGCCCACCAACAGGTATGATCCCCGGTCAGTTGGAAACTGGTGTTCTCGTCCATGATGATCGCTTCCTTCATTGAATCCTGGAGAGGAAAATCATAGCGGAAAGCGATTCCGTCATCATAAGCCCTCATCACCACCATGAGCTGCCGGTGGGGGGACTGTGTTTCCCGAAGATCAAGCCTCATTTCCTGATAATGATCGATAACCGTTCGCTGTTCGCCCCACGGCAATTCCCAGCTTCCATTATAATCGCTGATTTCGGACGATATCAGTTCCATATTCCGGCCAAGCGCCGGTGTATTCTGAAATTCGAATCCCAGAGTGGAGGTGTCCAACACAACCTGATTATTGACTATGACCTGATAGGCCGGAATCTGTTCATTGGTCAGCAGAAAGATCATCGATAATTTTCCGGAGGGAGAATGAATGACGGTTTTGGTGATCTGATCTGCTCTCAGGATCCACAACGGGAGAACTATTACATATAATGATATAACATAAAGATATCGCTTCATCATACACTCCTCTCTTTTAAGGATCAAATTGGTTAGTGTTAAAATACCAATTTTAATTTGGAATGTCAATATGAAACTTAGCGGGGGCGGTTACATCAAGGCATTGAGGAAGCGGGCCTTAAAAAGTAGGGAAGCCAGGCGGGGAGAGAAATAGAACAGCTCATTGACCGGGAAAATGGAAGCCAGGCGTAGAATGGGCTTTAGAGAGCGGGAAGCGATGGGAAAGTATGGAGACAGTTCGGGATATCGGGCCAGAATCATCGGCAGATTCGGCTTGAAATGATGACGGAATTTCCGTAATCCGGTCGCCATATCTGTAAATCCCCGGTCTCCGGCCACCGCGGCCGGATTATAGCGGAATACGCGGCCGGGACAGGTTTGCTGTAAACACCAGGCCAACACAAAATCTTCACCGTAATGAATGGTTTCGTCAAATCCGCCGACAGAGCGGAAGATATCCGCCGGCATCATCAGGTTTTGGGTCAGCAGTTCGGTAAAACGGATCACGGCGATCCGGCGTCCATATCGGTTAGTTCCCCGGTCCGGAGAGTGAAAATAATAATGAAAATAGGGGGAATGGCCAAGGGTTGCCGGAACGATGCGACCGATGGCCGCTAAAGTATCCGGGTATCGTTCGAAAAGTTCACGTTGACGTTCCAGATAGTCCGATCGTAAAACCATGTCGGCATCCAGGAATAACAGCCAATCGCCGGTGGCCTGAGATGCTCCGACATTGCGGGCCCTTGCCCGGCTGGTTTTTTCCGGTCGATCGATGATCCGGATCGGAACCTTCGGGCGACCTGATTCCATCCCGGCCGGAGAATTAGCGGTCTCACGATCAGTTAATTCGCGAATGACCGCCACAGTTCGATCGGTCGACCGGTCGTTGACCACCATGATCTCCCGGATCAAAGCTCGGGCGGTCTGCCCCAGGATCGATTCCAGTAAACCCTTGATCCGTTTTTCCTCATTATAAACCGGGATGATGATCGATATTGTTTGATGAGTCAGGTTCGGCATCATTATTGCATCATTAGGTTAATGAATCGGGTCGAAGACGATTTCTATAACCTAATACGATTCGTGTCTAAAGTCAAGCGATTTCCAACTGGCTGATCCTTTCCCCGGAATCACGGACACGTCATCCTCCCGATCGGATCAAGGCATCAGGGCCGTTTTGCCGGAACCATCCGGTTATGGAAAAATTCCGGCCGATCGCGTGGTCGGCTCGCTTTCGGCCGGAATCTTTCGGATGATTAGTCCGGATGAGAACCAAATGGATCACGGGCCGGCCTGAATAAATAAATATTGACAATCCAGCTTTTTTACCTTAATATTAAGATAGGACGGTAAGAACCTTAATCCACTCAAGGAGCTGAATGAGTTTTCATTCGAGTTTGCGGATTCTTTTAAAAATCAATAGCTGCTTATGGGGTATCGGATGGCTGATGGTGGGATGGATGTATCTCACTCCGCTACCTGCCGAGTCCCAGTCCTACCACCGGGATAGCCTGATCATCAATCCCAAGGGCTGCATCTGGTATGCCGGGTTGAAGGATTCCACCCGGATCCTGACCGATACCTCCTGGTCATTGGGTGCTAGAGATACTAGTAGGAATTTATACCCTCCTCAACCGATCATCCAGTCCATCATGCGAAGCAAACCCTCCCGAATACCGATTCCTCCAGGGATGAGTTATATTTCCTTCCATCTGACAGGTAATTATTACATGACAGGAAACAGTAAGGAT
>JAGOEH010000050.1 GCA_017997825.1 Candidatus Delongbacteria bacterium
GGGTGTCATCGGAAAGATAAAGAGTTAGGGATTGGCTTTGATGTTTGAACTCCGGCGTTAGGTCACAGTGTATCAGACCTATACTATCGCTGTAGTGAGTGAAATAGGTGTTGAACTCGGCATTGTCCTGAGGTGAGGACCATTTTTCGATCAGGACCAATTCTTTGGAAGGAGCCGTTACCACAATCGCTTTAAAATGGAAATGTTCCGCCAGTTGTTTGAATCGGTTCAGAGCCTGGCAGATCGAAGAGAAATGAGCATGATGCAAAATCATCTCCCGGGACTGTAAGGTTTCGTCCATAAAACTTCGAGCCAATAGGGTGGTGTCGCCGGTGTAATCCCGGATAGGCAGAGTCGTTGATGATTTCCCATTCCTTAGAATATAAGCTTTTATCAATTGATTCAATAGGGTTGAGTTTTTTTTCTCACCCAGATAATTGATGCTGTATGTTAAAATAGACTCGTTCTGTTGTCTGAAGGATTGCCAATCAGATAGTAGGTTATCACTCAGATCATTTCCATGAAAGAGCATCAAAATCACCGTTTGAAGACGTGGAGGGCGGTTCCGCTCATTGAGAAAATTCTCCAGTGTCCGGATCGATTGTTCCGGGGCATAGTTGGTGATCCCGAGATTGTATACTTTCAATCCAGTCAGATTGGATAGTTGAACCGGCCAGATTTGATCCTGACTGATCATTCCGAATGTGTAGGAATCCCCGATGGTTATAATCTGGGCCTCATCCGGCTTCACTCCGGAGTTTCGATACCCGTTGGCATCAATAATAAACCGGCAAAACCGGGGTTGAGCATAATGAATCGTGGTGAAATCAATCAGGTTTCCGCTGAAATTTCCCTGTATATCCTGAGAGACCCGATATTTGACGGTGCCGTCAGGAAGGTAATATTTATAAGGTTCACGGGGGGCTTTAAGGGAGATGAAAATCTCAGGAAAAACCAGGCAGAAAAGGATGACAGGCTGGGTGAAAATTATATGAGAAGGGATGTGTCTGATGAAGAGTCCGGTTATCACGATCATGATGATACCCACCGAACCGGACCAGCGGAAGGGGATCGGGGAGACGGCCAGAATATAGATTATCCAGGACATTAAAAGGGATGATTTGATCCAGGATGTGATCTCGGTTCTATGATTCAAATCCGCCCTCCTAATAACTGGAAATCTTGATTTGCTTATTGATAATCGTTTTGGCGATTCTATTCCGGGCCAATATGAATCCGAAGATGATCCAATAATAAACTCTAAAAAAGGTCGAATTGATCAACATTGTCAGCATCATACACAAGATGGAGCATCCCAGAGCGACCGAGTAGATGTCAAATCGTGGATTCATGATTAATTTTCTGTACCGCAGGGCTTTATAGTATAAAAAACCCATGATGGCCAAAAAAATGATAATACCTAAAATGCCATACAGCGCCATCATTTCAGTGTAAACATTTCCGCTTTCATAGTATCCGCTACCGAAAATCGGGTTTTTCCAGAAGACCTCAAGCGCCATCAGCATATTCTCGATTCGATTTTGACCGCTTCCGGATTCCATAGGACTTAATACTTTAACAGCGATTGTCTCAATAGCCTGCATCTGATTTAAAGCCAGGGCCAATCCGATGCTGAGCGAGAAAACGATAATCACCGAGGTAAAAATCAGAGGAATACTGATGCTCTTTTCCCTGATATAGTAGAGAATAAACAGAAAATTAATCACCAGAACGAATGGGAGTAACATCCAGGCCGATGATGACAAACTCAGAATCAGATTGAGAAAGAATACCGTCATGGCAAAAAGATGAAAACCACGGTTATAGATATAAACCTTTTTCAGAAACGGCAGCAGATACAACGGTAACAGAATGAGAAGATAGGTTCCATAGTATGATGGTTCCCAATCCCCGCCGCGTAAACGGAAAAAAGAAGTTCCGTGTTTCCACATCGATAAGCTTGGATCTCCGGTAATGTAGTATTCGATGATGCCGGTCAGCGTCCAGCAGCCGATCAGAGTCTGGATCCAGAGGAAGTAATTCAGATAATGCTCCAGGTGTTCGGTTGTTCTGACATGGGTCATGATTATTATGATGAGGGTGATATAAAGGAATAGCCATACCAGGTTTTTTACACTGGTCATGCCAATCGATTTTAAATTGAATCCTTCAATAACTTCCCCATATTCCAACTGGATGTTGGGGGCATTAATCTGGACATAGATGATATTCAGCACGATAATTAATGCGAACAGATAAAACGGGAGCAGGTATTCAGTCGATAAATTCAGGTAGTTTTTTAATAATGGGAAAATATGAAGGATACAATAAACCAACAAATAAATATCAACCAGTTTGAGGGTCGTGCCGTAAAATTCGAATGTCAGGATGCCTACGAAGGGGCTTATGAATAACATGAAAAGCAGGGTGTGTTTGGAGTTGAACAACTGAATTATAGAGGCAACCAGAATGAATAGGATGAGACTGGGGATACTGTTGGTATAATACAGCGCAATGAATACCCATAAACAGCCATAGAAGATCAGAAAAGCCTTAAAAAAACGAGATTGATAATTAGATTGTGATCTGGATGATAACAGAATGGTTCCGGGATTATGATTCATGGCAAAGGCTGGCTAAAAATTGTGAACCGGAAACCAGGATGGTGTGAATTCATTTTCAATGTCCCTGATAGTGGTTAGCTCAATCTGGAATTTGGTTGGGGACGTGAAGGGATTGCCCCTGAACCAACGATTGGCAGGTTTGAAGAGTGCTGAACAGCCAAAGATCTGACGGGAGACGGGGATTGAGTATGAACCGGATCGTTTATCTGAAAGGAAGGTCAAGGAAGGAACAAAATCCCAGCTCATCATTTCCAAAGGTAATATAAATTTAATACCCGTTATGTCAAGCAAAATCTAGGAATGCCGGTTCATTTTGGTTTCGGATGGCATGGGATTTGGGATTGGGTGGAAGAAAAAGAAAAGATTTATTAAAGTTTTGAAAAAAAAGAGCCGATTTTTCAAGAATGAGGAACGAATAATGCCATAGTGTAGTCTGAATTGTTAGCCGGGGGAGAACATGGCATTCAAACGGATTGGATTTTTGATTTTATTTATCGTCCATGGGGTGGTCATGGCGGGCCTGAAACCAATTAATAGTGACTATGACAATGGACTGCATGGACTGACCCAGCCTCAGGCAGTCAGCAATCTCCAGGCACTGGGTGGCGCAGATTGCAGTAATGGATTGTCGGAAGGCCAGATTCGATTGAGCTGGATTGCCGGCCGGAAATGGGAGGATGGGGGAACCTATCAGAATAAATCCTATTTCTATATCATCAAATATGATACCAGTCCCATCTGGACCGAGACCGCTTGGAATAATGCCTCTGAGATTCCTCAGTCCATGGTTCCGCAGGACTCCGGGCAACAGGAGATCCTGTTTTTGCCTACCAATGGATTGGGTTTAGCATTAGGGCAAAGCTACTATTTTGCAATTCGTTCGGTGGTGATCGATTCGGTAATCCGCTATCATGATCCGCTCCCGCCTCCCGGCGGTATTACCTGGGCACTGATTTCAGATACCTCATCACTCTTACCCGGATCCTACACGACCATCCCATGCTCTCCTCAACGGGATTGCTTTCCTCCCGATATCGTGAGTTGGCTCGATTCTGTCTCCTATCAGCCTGATCTGGGAAAAATTTGCCTCTATTGGAGAGGGGTGGGGGATGACTATTTGACCGGCAAGCCGGATTTGTATACGATTGTATGGGACACTTTGCCGATTACCGATACCATTCGGTTTGAAGCCTTGGCGGGCGGAAGCGGTAAATTGCAGATTCGGGAGCCGATTTACAGTCCCGGTGTTATTCACACGGTTTGCCTGGACAGCATCTCGAATGGATTGGTTCCGGGTCGGCGCTATTATTTTGCAATCCGGGCTTATGACAACCGCAACAATGGCAGTCAGGTAGAATCTTGTTTGGGGCCTGTATCCTATTATTGTTCTCATCCGCATTGTTATCCGCCGGATCCGATCCGGGATCTGAAGGTTCATGGCCGGGGAGAGGATTTTGTTCCGGAAAGCAGTCTGGTGTTGACGTGGACGGCGCCCCGTGATGCCAACGGATTGTTGTACTATGATATCCGTATGGCCCGGGATACGATACGAACTGTCAGTCAGTTCAATGCGGCCGTTAGGATTGCTTTTCCCTATCGGCCCAAGGCGGCCGATCAGCCGGAGAGCCTCCGGATCAGTTCGTTAATGCCGGACAGCCTCTATTTTTTTTCGATTCGTTCGGTTGATTCCCTGTTGAATATATCGCTGCTTTCCAATATTACCTGCAGTTGGGGGCGGGCTCAGCGGGACAATGTGCCGCCGGGGCCGGTCAATGATTTGAGAGCCTTTGTCACACCGGCAACCCCCGAAGGCGGGATCGAAGTGGAATGGACTTACCCGGGGGATAATCTTGGCGCCGGTACGATCGATTCGATGGTGCTGGCCTATTCCACCGCTCCTTTTGATACCCTCTGCACGGTCGATAATGTTCCAGCCTGTTTCGACAGCGTCGAGTTCCACTATTATTATCCAAAACGCTACTATCAGATGGGCGGGCAAAAGGATACCATTACCGTCCCGGGATTGATTCCCGGCAAGATTTACCATTTCAGGGCCCAATTCTGGGATGAGGTAAAACATCATGTGTTTTCCAATCTGAGTTCCGATACATCTCAGATCGATCTGGCTCCGCCGGCGGCCGTCACCGATCTGGAAATCCGACTCCATCCAACGATTCCCAATCAGGCTGTTCTCAGCTTTACGGCGACCGGAGACGACGGGTATCTTGGGAGGGCCTCCGCCTATGAAATAAAGTACGATACCGGCCGCATCACGCCAACCTTGTATAATTCCTCTCCCACGATCAAGCGATACGCCTATGGCAAGATTCCGGTTCCGTCCGGACAGCGCGATACCATAATAATCCAGGATTCGCTGGTCGGAGGAAGAATCTATTATTTTGCCCTCAAGATGCTGGATGATCGGGAGAATAAAAGCCCACTGTCCAATGTCGATACGGTAGCCATGCCGGTTGTCAACGATTTATGGCCGCCGACCACCATCAATGATCTGCGGGCTGAGACCGGAACCTTGGCCGGAACCATCACTCTGACCTGGAGCGCTCCCTTGGAACAGGGGAGTACCCAGCCGGTTAAATCGTATTCATTGGCCTATTCTTACAGCCCGATACTCACCCAATCCGATTATCTCAATGCTGTTTTCTACCCTCAGAGCTGGGTGCCTCGACCCAGCGGCAGTCTGGAACAGAAAACCATCTACGGACTGGTTCCGGGTGTCAAGTACTACTTCGCCATCAAATCATCGGATTATAACTATAATCTAAGCGGATTATCCAATTCAGCCTCGGCCTCAGCTTATGCTTCATTGGGGACTCCTACCTTCACCTGCCGCTCTTCGGATACTCTGGTCTCTATTTTTGATACCATTGCCGTAGACATTTACTACCATCCCTACAATCAGGCCACCACCGGTCTCTCGTTCTACGCGACCCTGGATCCGGCCTATCTTTTGCCGGTTGATATGGATCCATGGCAATCCGGGATTCAGCCGTTTGTATCGGCAGATTATTATTCCCCTTACGGAGTTGTGCTGGAGAATGATACCCATTACGATCAGATAAGCGGAACAGAAAATGGGATAGCCGGTTATCAGGTGGATTTTACCGAGGTGGTGGATACTCTGATCCGAAATTTCTCGCGATCCAGCGAGGGTAAAATTGCCACCCTTTACCTGAGAGGGGTGGCGGCTACACCGGTCAATACCGTGGTAACGATCGATGTTGATTCGTTGACCGGCCGTCAGAGTATGGGAATCGATATCATGGGGAAAAAGGTGTTCAGTCTCGGCATTAATCACTGGTTAAGAGTCCAGAACTATTTGGTTATGGTACAGGCTTCATTGCAGGGCCGAAGCCGGTATGAGGGGTATTATCGGTTCCGGGTCCTGGATATGGGACGAAGTCCTCTGGGTATTGCTTATTCTCCCTTGAATGTGCCGCTGGATCGAGTCATCGGTCGTGATGGATTGGGAAAGATTCCGGCGGTTCCGATCGGAAACTATATTGTTTTGGTCAAAGAAGCCCGTTATTTATGCGGAGAAGCGGCTGTAACCGTAACGGGACTGCAGAATGGCCTCCAGCCCTTCCCGGTCTGGACGACTTTGGGAGATGGGTTGAAAGTCAAGGATTTACGGGGTGGAGATGCCAATGATGATAATACCGTCAATCTGGCGGATTTTGGTCAAATGGCTCTCTATTACGATACACCCGTTCCCGCCGGCGCCGGTCTGGGGGAAGCCCGCTGGCAGGTCGATTTCAATGCTGACGGGCAGATCAATCTGGCGGATTTTTCCATTCTGGTATCCAACTTCGGTGAGCACGGGAGTCTGATGAAGGGGCGAAACCCTTTATGCCGTTCGGCGGATTGGCCGGATGAACAATTTCAAATCAGGATTATCCAAAACGACAGTCTGAGTATGATCCAAGCGCTTGATTTCCCTCCGGTCTTGGGGTATAGCCTGGTATTCATATCGCCGGAAATCAATCTTCAGCCGGGTGATTTCGTTGGATTGCACGAGGTGATGAAATTTGGAAAAATGAGGCAGGATACCTTTTACTACAATGTGGTGCTGAAAACCGAAACTCCGGTTTCCGGCCATGGATGTCTGGCTTATGCCCAGCGGATGGATTTAAACGGATTGAAGTGGGTCGAGATTCTGGATACCAATCGGATTGTCCGGCGGATGATGGTCAAACCGGTGGGCGTGGATGATGATCACTCCTCCCCGGTGTCCGGAGATTTGTGTCACCGGGTCTACCCCAATCCGTTCAATTCCCAGACTGTCTTCAGTTTGAGTAATCTGGGTCCCGATCCGGTCGAACTGACAGTTTATGATGTAACCGGTCAGCGGGTTCAGAGTGTGATATGGCAGAGCGGTCATCCCTCGATAATCCGCTATGTATGGAATGCGCAGTTCCGGAATCGGATATTACCGTCCGGACTCTACTTTTATTCGGTCATTAATGGTCAAACCCGAGTTTCGGGTAAAATTGTATTGATGAAATAGGTCCGGGAGATGATCATGAAAAGAGTATGGCTAATCGGATGCTGTTGGATAATGGCTGTCGGAATGATATCGGCCAATGTGATCCGGATCTGGTCGCCCCTGACGGCGGATTTCCATCTGCCGGTTCAGGTCGGGGATACGGTCCATCTGGGGGTGATGGTGGGATTGGACAATCAGCCGTATAATGGGATTAGCTGCTACATTCGCTATAATTCCCAGGTGTTTGAACCCCTGGATCAATACCCCGCCAAAGTGGATCTGCAACCCTTTCATAGTCAGGAGATTTTTCCGGACGGTGAAATTCTGTCCAATAAAGTGATTATGCCGGGGATCATGGCTTATTCGGAAGGGCATTTGAGTCATACGGTCCGGAATGATACGACCCTGCTGTGTACGTTCAGCTTGCGGGTCAAGAACAAGCTGGTCAAACGGAGCGCAATCGTGTTCGATCCGGAACCGGTCTATGTCAGTCTGGCCTCTACTCCATCCGGCACAACCGTGGAATTTAGTCAGCAGGATACCCTCAATCTGATCATCCGTCCCTCGGTACCGCCCGGTTTTGCCGCCGACGACCTGCCCGGGGACCATGGCGGCCGCATCCGTCTCAGCTGGTCGCTGAGCGATGATGCCATCTCCCGCCCGGATTATATCGATGGGTATCATATCTATCGAAGGAAAGTGCCGGATGGTATCTTCAAACAGCAGGTCGAAATGGGCCCTTCCACCACCTCCTGGATCGATTCGGTCGAGGTTAGTCGGATCGAGGATACCGTCAATTATGAATACTATATCGTGGCCTATAATGAATTCGGAGAATCCCTACCATCACCTGTTCGCCGGGCATTTGGACTGGACAATTACCCGATCGGATTCGATCTGCTGGCTCCAACCGACTCGTTGATCGTCCCCTACTCTTCGCCTGTTTTATTCCGATGGCAGTCCAGCCGCGATCCCGATCGGGCCTTATTGAGCTACCGATTGGTCATCAGCTTGGATTCACTGTTCCAAAATCCGGTTTATCAATCGGTGATTCAGGATACCATCGATGGGTATATCCCACCGCCCCTAGAGAATTCGGTTTTCTACTGGAGAGTGATTGCCGTCGATCAGGAGCAATTGGAGGTACCCAGCGACTCCCGGCGACGATTTTATCTGAATCGGATTCCGGAACCTCCGTCGATTTCTCAGTTGCTTCATCCCCGATTCCCAGCTATTGTGACCGATAGTTTGCCGGTTTTCACATGGTCAACCTCAATTGATCCCGATCCTTTCGATAGTGTTTTCTATCGGCTTGAGATCAGTGAATCATCAGATTTTGCTGTTCCCCGGCGCTACAGTGAAATTCCGGATACGGTGTACCGAATCCCACAGAAACTGACGGATGACCGAAAATACTACTGGAGAATCATGGCCTATAATCGGAATGGGTTGGCTTCATTCAGCCCGGTCGACAGTTTCTTTCTAAACTTCAGGCTGGTTGTGCCTTCGGAATTTGAGATTACCTATCCCCAACCGGATCAGAGCTTCACGCAGACCGGTTTCGAGATGATCTATACGGCCTCGACCGATCAGGATCTTTTCGATACGGTTACTTATCATATTTATTACAGCACCAGCCCAGATTTCCAACCCATGGACAGCGTTCACACCCGATTGACCCACTATCAATTTACCAATCTGAAGGATAATTCCGTTTATTATTTTCAAGTGGTGGCTCGGGACCGATTCGGATTGAAACGGGCTGCTGTTCCGGAAACACTCCGGATCGTGATTGATCAGTTCAATCTGTCTCCGAATTCTTTTTTGTTGCTGAAACCGGATTCGGCGGCCGCTTTTAAAGAGGGTGAGGTCATGCTTCTGTGGAATCGAGCCATCGATACCGACCCGCTGGATACGGTCCGCTACCGGGTAGTGATCGGGAATACCCCGGCCCAGCTCAATCTGTATGCATCCGGATTATTCGATACTACCCTGGTGATTCCGGTATCGTCACTGACCGAGGATCTGAAATATTATTGGAGCGTTCAGGCTGTCGATAATGAAGGACATATCCGCACAGCTCTCCAGCCGGGCTGGTTCTTTTTCAAGAATACCGGCAACAATCCTCCGGGTAGTTTTATCCTGATGAATCCCGGCAATTTTAATGTTGTGACGGATCTGCATCCTGTTTTCCGGTGGAGTAAATCGATCGACAGTGATCCGGGGGATTCCGTTACCTATACTTTCTATCTCAAAGATTCACTTAATTTGAATGTGATTGATTCGGTCAATCTGTTGAGGGATACCTCATTGTATTATACCCGGAACCTGATTTTGGAAAACCGTTTATATGCTTGGGATGTTGCAGCCAGAGACCGATCCGGAGTTACCACCTATGCGGCCCAGGTTTATTATTTCTTTACCAATACCCTGAATGAGCCTCCCTCCGGTTTTAATCTGATCACTCCCGCCAATGAGTCGATCATGAAAAGCGAATCGCAGATATTCCGTTGGAATCAGAGCCGGGATAACGATCCGGGCGATTCGGTCTACTATCGGATCCAGTTTAGTCTGCAGCCCTCGTTCAATTCCTATTGGGATACCACCGTTGCCGATACCGGATTGGTGGTGGCCCCGTCTCATTTTGTGACGGATACGATCTATTATTGGCGGGTTTGGGCTGTCGATCGGCAAAACGCTAAACGCCAATCCAATCAGAGTTATCATTTTCGATTTGATACCCGGAATCCGGATTTTTCGGTCTGGCTGACCCAAAGTCGGGATTTTCCCCAGTATCTGAAATTTTTCATCCAGGCCAATGAGGTCTTATCGAGCGGACCTCAGATGACATTGGACGGCAAGCTGGTTGGTGTCCAGGCTACCGACCCGAATCGAAATCTTTATTTCACCTCAATCCATTTGGATAGTTTGGGAATTCAGAGTCTTCGGGTCAGGATCAGTGCCCGGGATCAGGTCGGAAACCTGGGAACTCTGGATCAGGATATTCTGATTTACAGCGGTGCACTGGCTAAATTTGAGTGGCCGACCGAAGCCGGTATCTGGAAGGCCGGGTATAACGGGTTTTATATGGTCTCGTGTCCGGATACAGCCGAACAGGATGATTGGTTCAGCCTGAACCCGATGAATGAGAACACTCGGTTGGATTTGGAATTGGTTACGGTTTATCCCTTATTTTGCGGTTCCACCGAAATGCCGTTTGAATCTGCCGGTAACGGCCAAAGAAAGTATTCCCTGGATTGGCCCGGAACCTATCGATTGGAACGAATTTCAGCCTCGGCCGATACCCGATGGATCACTTCATTGTCGGTTTATCCCAATCCATTCAATCATCAATTGGAAATCCGGTTCTATCCAATCCACGAGGAACCGGTTGAAGTGGTGGTTTATAATCTGATGGGTCAAATGATCGAGGTTTTGTTTCGTGGAATTCCATCGCGGCCGTGTCACACGGTGACCTGGAATCCGTCCGGGCAGGGACGAAGCACTGGTCTGTACCTGATAGCTACCTTGCGCCATGGCCGGATCGATGAGATTAAAAAAGTCATGTACCTGAAATAGAAGGAGTCAGATATGATTTACCGGCGGATCGGGCTTTGCATTTTGTGGCTGATACTATTGGCATGCAATAAAAGCCCGGCGAAATATACTCCCACCGCTAAGGGATTGACCCGGTCCGGCTGGAAGTATTATGCTCAGCCGGATTATACCCGGGCCTATAAAAAGTTCAAGGAAGCCTATGATTTGGATAATTCTTATATCCCGGAGTATAATGGTTTGATCTGGTCATGCCTGCGGCTGGACAGCCTGGATCGGGGGCTTTATTATACCCGGATGGTCCAGAACCGGACCATCGATTCAATGGATTTGGCGTTGCAGATTCGAGCCGGGGCTATGATGACCGCGGTTATGGCGGATAGTTTCATGTTGGCGATCAATCTATTTGCCCCTGATCAGTATGATTGGAGGGGATTTGTCTTTCAGTATGACACTCTGATAATCGAAAACGATATCCGCTGGTCGGCCGCTCTGTCTTATTTTTATACTCAGGACTATGTCAAATCCGCTCAACAGATCCAGATGGTGCGTCCGGATTGGACCTACAATACCGAATCGTCCGATTTTATATCCAATTTGCTGGCGATGCTGAATCTTATCGGAAGGCAAAATCGGCTAACGAAGCCGGTTTTATCGCTATCGGAACCGGTAATGGATCGAAAGAACAGTCCGGAATAACCTTACGGGTTACCTTGAATCGGTCAGCACGGAGCGACGGTTTGATACTGTATCTGATTCCGTCCGTTCTGCTTGGCTCGATAGAGCGCCTGATCCGCCATTTCGATCAGTTTGGTCGGCGGTATTATACCGGAGGGAACGATTGATGCCACACCCAAACTGATTGTGACCATCGGGGCAATCGGCGAATAAGCATGGGTAATCCGGAGCCGGCTTACCGATTCCAGCATCTTTTCCGCCAATTGGATAATCATTGACAGAGTGCCGTCCGGGATGATGACGGCAAATTCTTCACCTCCATATCGGGCGACAAAGTCTCCGGCCCGCTGAATGCTCGATGCCAGAACGCGGGCTACTTTTTTTAAACACTCATCTCCGGCGGCGTGGCCATAATGATCATTATAGAGTTTGAAATAATCGATATCGATCATGAACAAAGATAATGGAACCTCTTTCCGCCACGCTCTCATCCATTCCGTGTGCAGCATTTCATCAAAACTGCGGCGGTTGGGTATCGTGGTCAGTCCATCCACCAGGGCCAGATTCTCCAGGATGTCAGTTTTAAATTTCAGCTTGATGTGGGTTTGTATTCTGGCTTTGACAATCGGAATTTTAAAGGGTTTGCTGATATAATCCACGGCTCCCAGCTCCAGACCATAGGTCTCATCATTGGTTTCGCCTTTGGCGGAAATGAAGATGATGGGAATAGGCTGTGTGCGGGGATCGGCTTTCAATCGACGGCACACTTCATATCCATCGATTTCGGGCATCATGATATCCAGTAGAATCAAATCCGGTAACTCAGGCCCTTCCATCAGGCTCAACGCTTTCCGGCCGCCGGTAGCGACCGTGATGTCATACTCATCCTTTAGAGAGTCTCCCAGAATGGTGATATTGATCGGCATGTCATCGACAATCAGTATTCGGGGTTTTGTGGCAGATTCCGGCATGATTTCCTCATTCCTGGCGGTCGCTTAAATCAACCAGCCATGGGTTGATGATTGATAGAGCCTGATCGAAGTCATAGCGTTGGATGAGTTTTTCGAGCAGTTCCATGTCCTGGGGCATGATGAATAGGCTCAATTCCGGTTGAACCGATTTGAAGTAATCGTCGGTTTGGATCGTGCTTCTTTTTAATAACGATTCCAGTTCGAGTAAAATCCCTTTTAATCGGTTCCGGGAAGTGCCGTCGATTCTAGAGCGATGATCCGGCAGAGTTGATGGGGAGAGAGTGAAAGCGCGGTTCCAGCGGATCGATTTCTGATAAAGGCTGACCAGTTCCAGTAACTCCCCCGGCTGGAAGGAGGGGTTTATGATTGTGATAGTCCGGCCGTTGGGTAAAATCGGGCTCCAGGCTAAAGGATCGGTTTGCGGGCTGACAATGATTTTCGGAATTCTGGCGGTGCGAATCCGGGAGTGGAGGATGCGGAATAAATCAGGCAGAGACGGATGGCCGGCTTCGGTATGGATGAGGATCAACTGTCCGGGATCGGCCTGAGGGGATAGATAAATCAGATCATGGAGCTGAGAAAGGTTGGTACAGAGAATCACCTCGGCCTTCAGTTCATTCAGGAGGGCCGGGAGGGATCGATTCGAATCGAGGACCAGATCGATCAGCAGAATCCTGAGCGACCTCAGATCCGTGATGGCGGCGGATGATTCGTTTGCGAGACGGGTTACTCCAAAACGGAGAGTAAAGGTAAAAAGGCTGCCTTCACCAAATCGACTTTCCACCCGAATGATGCCGCCCATCAACTCGACCATCCGTTTGGAGATGGCCAGTCCCAAGCCGGTCCCCCCGTATCGTCGGGAGGTTGAACTGTCGGCCTGTGAAAAGGGCTGAAACAGATGATTGAGCTGCTGTTCGGTAATTCCGATGCCGGTATCGCGGATGGTGAATCTCAGCTCGATGGAATCCTGAGTTTGGCTGACAGGATCGATGATTAGTATGACCTGCCCCTTCTCGGTAAACTTGACGGCATTCCCGCAGAGATTGATCAAGATCTGGTTGAGCTTGTTGAAGTCACCGACAATGAATTCCGGGATGTCGGAATTGATATAGTATAAAAGCTCCAATCCTTTCTCTTCGACTTGGAATCCGATGACGTTAGCCACGCTGAGCAAGAGATCATCCAGGCTGAAAGGGTGGTTGTCCAGCTCCATTTTTCCGGCTTCGATCTTGGAATAATCCAGAATTTCATTGATCATTTCCAGCAGGGCTTGTCCCGAGGTTAGAATCTTGTTCAAATAGTCCTTTTGATAGGGATCAAGCGGAGTTTTATCCAGCAGTTGACCAATCCCGATGATGGCGTTCATGGGGGTACGGATTTCATGACTGATGGTGGCTAAAAAATCTCCTTTGGCCTTATTGGCTTCTTCCGCGTCTTCTTTGGCTCGCTGTAGCAAGACCTCGTTAATTTTCCGTTCACTGATGTCACGGGAGACCGCCATATATTCGACAATAGAATTCTGTAACGGATCCCGAATACTTCGCATGATGGTTTCGAACCAGACATAATCGCCGATTTTTTTTTTGACTCTGAAACTAATCGTAATTGTACTATCGGAGTGGCCTGATTGTAAGATATCCATAATCTGTTTCGAATCGTCGGGATGGATGAAATCCAGACAATTCCGATCCTGCATCTCTTCCGGTGTATAACCCAGCAGGTGTCGGCAGGCCGGAGAAACATAGCGGTAGGTGCCCTCCGGATCGAGTTTGGATATGATGTCGCTCGAGTACTCGGCCAGAAGCCGGTAGCGTTCCTCACTATTGCGCAACGCTTGCTCGGATTGCTTCTCCCGGGTCGTGTCCCAAAAGATTCCCAATATACCGATCACTTTGTTCTGATCGTCAATGACCGGTGACCGGATCGAATGGATATAGAGTTTTTCCGATTCGACCTCGATGATATCATCGAATTCATCGGCCTGACGACTGTTCATGATCCGCTGGTCGTCATCTCGGTACCGTGCCGCCAGATCCGCCGGGAAAAAATCATAATCCGATTTTCCGATAAAATCGGACGGTTTAAGGCTGAAACTATTGGCAAAAGCCGGATTGACGGCCTGATAGACCGAATTGACATCCTTGTAAAAAACATGCTGGGGAATATTGTCCAGCAAAATCCGGTATTTCAACTCACTTTTTCGCAGCGCCTCTTCAGCCGTTTTCCGCAGGGTGATATCAACGGCATGGACCACCACCATGTCCGGCGAAACAAAATTAAACCGGAAGGCGATAATCAGGTTTTTCCGGGTCAAACGCAGGGTATAGGGCGATTCGAGCCTTATGACCTCCTGTTTTTCATAACATTCAAAAAGGGCTTTCCGGAAAAAGGGATCATCCGAATTGTAGTTCCGGGATGCGATTCCGAGTACCCGGTCAATCTTTCCTTCCGTCAATTCATAGGCCGCATCGTTGTAATCGATCAGGTAAAAATCATCCCCCGATTTCTGCCAGGTGAACGAAGGGACCGGACTGATTTTGTATTCTGCTTGAATCCGTATCCACTGGGCTTGATTCATGTTTTCCTTGGCGAGAATCCGATTCAGGCGTTGTCCGGACTGCTGATCCTGATCATCACCCCGGGAATATGGGATCGAAGGATTTGGCTCCACCGGCACTGTCTGAGGTGATGGTTGGACAGGATCCATCTGAGCCGGTGCGATTTCGATTCCGATCGCATCGATGATCGACAATTGAGATAGTTCGGTATAATGAAACATCAGGGTCCACAGGATGGTATGCGGTTGCCGTTGAGCGTTGAAGATCCGGTTGATGACCTGAAGGCTTTCCCGGTGATGGACAATGCTGTCCAACACGAGCCGAATCAGTGGCTTCCGATCACAGGGATGGAGCCATGACAGCATATTCAGTCCGATACAGTCGGATGCCGGTTTACCCATCAATTCATCATTACCTGACAGAATGGATTGAATCCGGATTCGTTTGTCCAGCCGGATGATCAGGGTGGAGGGGAGCTGAATCAGTTGATCCAAAATCTGACGATAAAATATGTGCTCAAGCGGCTCGGAAGTTGATGCGGATGGGGTCTTCAATCTGTCTCCCGGTATCAGGTTCAAAGGTCCATGAATGCGTATCGGTCAACCCGGTTTATTCGGGATTCTCTTTATAAATTATGGCAATATTCTTAAAAATCAAGTATTTTTTAATCCCTGTCCGCTTCGATGGCCGGGGCCGGTTTCACTTTAGATTATCCTTGACTTCTATTTCCGGATTATTTATCTTGACTCTGGATAAGAGACGATGGGAAGGATTGAATGACCGTCTCTTTTTCTGAATACGTTACCAGAGATGATGGTGTTTGGATTCGGATCACGATTTTAATACCGGGAGTGGATGTGAAACTTTTTATCAAGGTATTGCGCTTTGCCTTTCCATTTTGGAAGATGATTCTGTTGTCGGTTTTTATTACCTGTTCGTATGTGGTGCTTGATAATTTTTCCCTGTGGGTATCGGTAGACTTGGTGCAGGAATTGTTCAGTGTGGATAAGGTTTCCCATTCCATGGCCCATGTGATGACGGATTCCGCTGTGATAACTTCAGGGCCCGGCCAAGAAAAACCATCCTCCAAAACGGGTGATCTGATAGGGATGGTCGGAATCAGCCAACCCGGAAGTTTTTATGAGAGTATCAATCGCAAGATCAAGAGCTGGCTGATTTACGATGACAAGAACAAGACCTTGAAGATCGTATGTTTGGTCATCATCTTGTCGTTTCTGTTGAAAAATGTCTGCTCCTATCTGAGGCGGGTGTTGAGTAATTACATCGGTTTACATATCGTGATCGGGATGCGGAACAAACTGAATTCAAAAATATTGCGATTACCCTTATCCTTTTTTGAGAAACACTCCTCCGGGGAGTTCGTCTCGATTGTATTCAATGATGTCGGAATGGTCAACACCATTCTGGAGGACAGTTTCGGCAAGTTTTTGATGATTCCCCTCCAGATTCTGGTCAATATGCTGATCCTGTTGATCATCAGTTGGAAATTAACCCTGATCACCTTTTTGATTATCCCGATCAGTGGGATTTTGATCGTCCGGATCGGCAAGAGCATACGGCGGCGCAGCAAGCGGATGTTCGAGCAGATTGCCAATGTCACCTCGGTCTTTCAGGAATCGGTCAGTTCGATCCGGATCGTGAAGGCTTTTATTAGTGAAGCCAAGGAAGAGAAGAAGTTCCGGGATTCCAACCAAGAGTATTTTAAGAAAACCTTTCGGGCCAATCGCCTCAGTTATCTGACCTCCCCGTTGAACGAGACCCTGGCGGCTGTTATTTTGGTGTTGCTGCTTTGGTTCGGCGGTCGGATGGTCTATCAGGGAACCGGACTGAACGCGGAGGGGTTTATCCGCTATCTGGTGTTCCTGTTGACCATGTTCAATCCGCTCAAAGAGCTCTCCAAATTCAACAATGAGATCCAGATGGGAATGGCGGCGGCCGAACGGATTTTTCGAATTATTGAAAGCCCTCCCGAGGTCTATCACAAACCGGGATCGATTGAATTGAAGAATTTTCAGTATGCCGTCGAATTCAAGGATGTTACCTTCCAGTATGATGAAACCGCCGGTCCGGTGCTGAATCGGATTGACTTACGGATCCATAAAGGGGAAATGGCGGCTTTTGTCGGGCACAGCGGAGCCGGAAAATCCACCCTGGTCGACCTGATTCCCCATTTTTACGATGTGGTCTCCGGCCATATCATGATCGATGGACTCGATATCAATGATTATACCCTCGAATCCCTGCGGCGTCAAATCGGGATTGTGACCCAGGATGCCATTCTGTTCAACGATACGGTTCGGATGAATATCGGGTACGGTATGGAAGGAGCAACGGACGATCAGATTATCGAGGCGGCCAAAATCGCCAATGCCTGGGACTTTATCCGGCAAATGGACGGCGGTCTCTCGGCCATGATCGGTGAACGCGGAATCAAACTCTCCGGCGGCCAGAAACAGCGATTGTCGATTGCCCGGGCCGTACTGAAAAATCCCCCTATTCTGATCCTGGATGAAGCCACCTCGGCTCTCGATTCCGAATCGGAAAAGATCGTTCAGGACGCCATCGATCATCTGATGAAGAATCGTACCGTCTTGGCGATCGCCCATCGACTTTCCACCATCATTCATGCCGATAAAATTGTGGTTCTCAATCAGGGCAATCTGGTCGATGTCGGGCGTCATTCGGAACTGTTGGAACGATGTCCGGTTTACCAGAAACTATACGATATGCAGTTCAAGAATCAGGACCGGGGATGAAATTCCTGGTGTTCCGTAACGGCAGTATCGGGAATACGGTACTGGCTACGGCCTTTATTCGGAGCTTGAAGACTGTTGTTCCGGATAGCATCGTCGATATCGTTCTGGATGATTGGGGGATGGACCTGATGGAGGGTAATCCTCTGATCCGGAACCGCTACTGTTATCGACGCGACCAGGATGGATTGGCAGTACAGTATCGATTGATCCGCCAATGGCGCCGGGAACACTATGATTGCTCCTTCCATCTGCGTTCCGGCACTCGAAACGAGCTGTTGGCCTGGCTGAGCGGCATTCCCCGCCGGATCGGATTCAATCTCAAGGGCTCGCTGCAGTTGCTGACCGAGTGGATTGAACGCCCCGCGCAAACCCATGTTCGCGTTATCGATTTATATCTGTTGAGATCCTTGGCTCACCAGCAGCCGATCCCGGTTTTTCCTACCGAACTTTATCCTGATCCCCTGAGTCGGGAGGAACTGGAAGCCGGATTGCTGCAACCGCTCGGGATTTTAGATGCCGCTCCCGAAACTGTGAGCATGGACCGCTTTTCGGACAAGTCCCTCGATTACAACGGAACGACTGGAAAAAATACGTCACTCGCCGGCTATATCCTGCTCCATCCGACCGGCAAGACCGTGGCCGATCGGGGATGGAATCTGGAATTCTGGCAAACGATCATCAGTCGGATCAGTGTACAATTTAAAATCCCGATCCTCATCATCGCCTCAGCCCAGGATCGTCAAATCGTAGCCGATGCCTTTTCCTTTATTCCGGCGGAACGAATCATATCCAGATCAAGAATCCGGGATTTGATGGCTCTGATTGATCACAGCCGGTTTTTTATCGGGAACGACAGCGGTCCGGCCCACATCGCCGAAGCCCTTGGAATCCCCAAACTGGTGATC
>JAGOEH010000051.1 GCA_017997825.1 Candidatus Delongbacteria bacterium
GGTCAAAAGGGTGGAAATCAATAATCCTCCAATCATAGTGATTCCCATCGGTGAATAGGGAATCCCGACCAGCGAGGTATTTCCGACCGCCATTGGAATTAATCCGCAAATCGTTGTCATCGCCGTCATTATGATGGGACGGAACCGATGCCGACCCGCCTCGATAATGGCTTCATCCCGACTCATTCCGGATATCCTGAACTGGTTGATCATGTCAATCAGGACAATCGCATTGTTGACGACCACCCCAACCAATACAACCAATCCAATTCCTGCCATAATCTCGAAGGTGGTATCGGTCAGGTAAAGAGACCAGAACGCACCGGTGAAAGCGGCGGGAATAGCGATCAGTACGGTCAGGGGAAGAATGAAGGATTCAAAGAGTATCCCCATGATAATAAAGACGAAGGCAATCGACATGATCAAGGCAAAATTCCGATCGGAATCCTGTTCCTCCTGCCGTCTGAAACGATCTCCCTTGTCATAGGAGTATCCGGTTGGAAAGTGGTAGTTTTTCATGATGGCATCAATTTGACGGGACACTTTTTCCATATTTTTTTCATCCGCGAAAACAGAAATATCCATAAATGATTTTCCATTTTCCCGGCGGATATTGCCCTGGCTTTTATGGAATGTCAAATCGGCAATCGAAGCCAGGGTAGTTTCTCGGTCCTTTTCGGTTTTAAGAAAAATATTCTTGAGCTGAGCGATAGAGCGGCGCTGGCTGATCTCAGTCCGCAGATAGATCGCAATCTCTTTATCGGAGGTTTTGAAATTGGAAAGCTTGCGGCCTCTCAGGTAAAAGGAGAGATAGGTTGAGGCATAGTTCGGGCTGATTCCGACGGCATAGGATTTGGTTCGATCGAATCGGACCTGGATCTCATCGTTGCCGGTTTCGGTGTCATTATCAACGCTAATGACGTCATCCAGCAATCGAATCTGGCTGCTCAGTTCATCCGCGATATCTGCCAGACCATTACTATCGTAACCCCGCAGGGTATAGTTCAGAGCCTCCTGACCGGAGGAATGGGCATCCCGCCACGAGGTGGCAATGGTCAAACCGGGGTAGACTGGAAGATGCTGTTTGATATCGGCGGTTAGCTGCTCGCGGGTTAAGCGCGGCTTGATCGGAATCCGAAGCAATCGTTTGACTTTTCTAAGCAGAGTATGGTACCATTGGGTTTCCGGATCGGGCTTCATATAGATTTCAATTCGCCCTCGAAATCCGAAAGCCCTGGCGGTGGTATGCTCGATCTGATAGATACTGTCTCGCTGCATGACGTGTTTGACCAGTTCAGCCAACGTGCTGTCGACTTGTTCCAGCGAATAGTGGGACGGAAATCGGACAATCAGTTGGGCATCCCGGCTGCCGCCGGAAGCCGAATCACTCTTGCGCATATTCTTGAATGGGATAATTTGGCTGATCATCATAATCAGAATGATGATCAGGACATCGGAACGATGATAGAGAATTTTACCCAGCAGCCACTGATAGCGATCGATGATCAAATTGATCATGGGATGGGATATCGTGTTATGGGGCTGAGGGATAACCGTGGTCGACAGCGGGATCAAAACCAGGGCGATGGTCAGACTGGACAACAGGGCAATGATGACCGGCAACCCGATTCTGACCAGTAAAAATGACATCTCGGAGTCACCGCTCATCAGCATCATCGGCAAAAATACGACAATGGTTGTCAGAGTGGAGAGGGTGATGGCCAAACCGACTTCGGATGCCCCCCAGATGGCTGACTTTTTGATCGGAAAGCCACTTCCATTCAGACGATAAATGTTCTCCGTAATCACAATCGCATTATCCACCACCATCCCGATGGAAATCATCATCCCCATCATGGTGATCAGATTGAGGGTCCAGCCGATGAAATACATGACCAGCAGTGTGATCAGCAGAGAGAGAGTAATGGCTAACGTGATGATGGAAGTGATCCAGAATCGTTTGAGAAAAATGAATAGGATGGTAAAGGCAAACAGACCTCCCCACATGCCGGACAGCATGACATTATTGATTGATCCCTGGATGATGCCGCCCTGGTCCCAGAAAATGGAATAGCTGTAATTTTTAAGCTCCGGCCGCTGGGAAAACTGCTCTTGGAGTACCAGACCGATTTGACGGGCTACTTCGACCGTATTGGCTTCACTCTCCTTGAAAACACCGACTCCGGCGGCAATTTTTCCATCGATTCGCCACAGGTTGGTGACCTCTTCGTCAGGGGCATAGATGACACGAGCAATATGGTGAAGATAGATCCCTTTTTTCAGCTCGATCCGGCTGATGTCATCCAGCGATTGAAAACGGGAATCGGATCGAAGCAGGAAGCGCTTCCCCCCGGAATAGATATACCCACTTGAGATAGCGAAATTGTCTTGCTGAAGTTTGCGCACCATATCGGACAAATTGATTTTGTAGGTTCGAATTTTGTCGTTATCCAGGATAATCTGGATATATTTACTGCGGAACCCCCATAATTCGACATTCCCAACGCCTTTGATCCGTTCGATGGGATCTTGTACAAATTTTTCCATTACATAGGCCGGGTCGTCCGCATTATCAGGAAATTTAACCCCGAAATAGAGAATCGGGTCGTCATCTTCCCGAAAACGGCGGATATAGATGTATTCGATCTCTTCGGGAAGATCGGGTTTGGCTCGTTCCAACCGGTCGGATACCTGCCCGTAAGCGACATCCATATTGGTATTTTTTGAGAACTCCAGCTCAAACCAGACTCCCCGGGTCTGAGAATTGCTGTGAACCCGCTTCAATCCTTTAACGGTCTTGAGTTGCCCCTCGATCGGTTTGACGATCTGCTCTTCAATTTCTTTAGGATTGGCATCGCTATAGGGAACCCATACGCCTAGATAAGGGATATTCATGCCGACCGGAAAAAGATCGACCTTGATTCGGCTATAGGCAATGGCACCAATAACCAGGATCGAAAAGAGGATCATGCTGACGGTGACGGGGCGATGGATTGAAAAGCGGGGTAAAGCTCGTTCTCGAATCTGGGGTTCAACCATAATCACTCCCCTGCTTTACTTGCTGAACCGTTTATAAACCAACGGGATCAGAATAAGGGTTAAAAAAGTGGAACTGATCAAACCCGCCATGATGGTAATGGCCATGGGGGTCCGGATTTCAGCACCCTCTCCCAGGCCGAGCGCCATGGGCAGGAGCCCTAAGACCGTAGTGGAGGTGGTTATCAGGATCGGTCTCAATCGCACCCGAGCGGCGTTGGTGATGGCTTCCAGCTTTTCCATTCCTTTGGCTCGTAGGGTGTTGATATAATCCACCAGTACAATGGCATTATTCACAACAATCCCGGCTAAGGTGATCAGTCCGATATAAACCGTCACACTGAATGGAATACCCAACACGAAAAGGGTCAGGAAAACCCCGATGACAGCCATAGGTATAGTGAACAGGATCAGGAAAGGATGGAGAAAAGACTCAAACTGGGAAGCCATGACGATGTAAACCAGGAAGATGGCCAGGATCAACGCCATAATCAGGCTGGTAATCGAGGTTTTCATCTCCTTGTCCTGCCCGGAAAATTCATAGCTGAAATCGGGTGGAAGCTGCCGCTGCTTCTGAAAAGTCTGAAGGACCTGATAGATTCTTTCCACTCCCTCATTTAATTGAATATTGTCCAGATTGGCCGTAATAACGGCAGAGCGTTCCTGGTTGATGCGGCGGATTTCATTCGGACCGCTCAATAGATCCACCGCGGCTACACTACCGAGATTGATGGGAATAGCCGCCCCGGGATTGATAATGATATCCTTGATTTGCTCAGCCCGTTGCCGCTGCTCATCCTTCAAATAAACCCGGATGTCAATTCGCCGGTCTTCCTGCTTAAATTTGGTGGGTACATTCCCTTCGATCTTATTCTTGATCAATTGAGCCACATCATAAGCATTGAGACCATAGTGCGATAGTTTATAGCGGTCAAAACTGATTACGACTTCCGGATAGCCGGGCTTGACACTGCTTTGGACATCCTTCAATCCCGGAATCCGGGCAATCTGCTGCGTCAATTCCCGGCTGATAGCTCTTAATTCATCCAGATTGTATCCCTTGATGATAATTTCAATCGGAGATTTAAAGCTGAATAAGACGGGGCGATTGATCTGGTAGTCCAGATCGGTTTTTTCGGAGAGGAGTTGACGGATCTCCGTAATCAAACGGTTTTCTTCGTTTTCAAGGTTTCCTGTTTTATCAATATTGATGGTGATCCGACTGATATGTTCGCCAATTTCACCCCCGGTCAGGTCTTCGTTGGTGATGCCGGAATAATAACTTAAACTTTGGACTCCCCTCAGGCTTGAAATCTGGTCGCTGATGGCTTGGGTCGTCTGGTCATTTTTCTCGACCGGAGTGCCGACCGGGTAAGTCAGATCGATATAGAATGTGCCTTGATGCATTTCCGGTATCAGTTCGCTGCCGATGCGGGGGAAAATGATCATCATGGTAAAAATGAAAGCCAGAATGACCCCGATCATGATCTGTTTGTCGTTTCGTAATGATGCCTCAAGAAGAGAAACGTAAAAGCGGTAGATGGCGGTAATTCCATTTTCAAAGATCCGAGCGATGGCGTGGATTCCCGGAATGATGGGAATGATGAGCATCAAGAACAGGGTTTTGAACAGCAAGATCAGGATGGAGAGCAGGCTCATCAGAAGCCGGATGAGGATGAACATGACCGTCTCCAACAGCAGGCGAATTAGATAGTAGGGATAGGTTATCAATTGTTTCCAGCGGGAGGTATGGGCATTGAGACTGGTGACGAAATGAAACAATGGAAATAGTGTAAAAAAATTGTCCCATAAGGGAGCATGTTTTTTTTGGAATCTCTCGATTCGGAGATGGACGGAGGGCAGAATACGGTTGGGAATAGCGGTAAAACATAGAAAAGGATATCCCAGGGCAAAGAGGACTGAAACCAGGGTCATTCCGAGAAGGAAGAGGAATCCGGTCAGGATACCGAATATCCAGCGGATGGCCTCGATGGGGATTTGAATATAGGATTTCCATTGGGGTTCAGATTCGAAGCGGAAACCAAATCGATGGAATTCAGCCAGTTTGGTAGGTTTAAACTGACGGGATGCCAGCATCGGAATGAAATAGAGGGCAATCAGCAGCGAGGCGATCAGGGAAAAAACGACGGTCAAGGCCAGATCATTGAAGATCTGTCCGGCGATACCCTCCACAAACACAATCGGGAAAAAAACGGCCACGGTGGTCAATGTCGAGGCAGTTACTGCCATTCCGACTTCACTGACGCCTCGGACCACTGAATCAGTCCAATTATCGCCTTCTTCACGGCAACGGAATATGCTCTCCATAACGACGATCGAATTGTCAACCAGCATCCCGATCCCGAGTGCCAATCCTCCCAGAGACATAATATTCAAACTGATGGAAACCAGATTCATCGGGGCAAAGGTGGCGATCACCGACAGGGGGATCGAGAGAGCCACAATCACTGTTGTCGAGAAATTCTGAAGGAAAAGATACAGGATGATGATGGCCAGGATTCCCCCCATGATGGCGGTGTTTTTGACTTCATCGATGGAATTCTGGATGAATACCGATTGATCGGCTAGAATGGTGAATCCGGAGAGGCTTTTGGAAAGACGATAGGACAGAAAGTCAGTCATCTGTTTTTCCATTTGGGCGGCCTGAAAACTCTGGGCTTGGGGGGATTGGGCCGGTTTGTTCCTGGTGTAGCTCTGTTGTTGTGGGGTACCGAAAATCCGATGGCGGACGGCCTGACAGACGCCGACAATATTAGCATCGGCTTCTTTATAGATGTCCAGTTCGATACTCTCAACGCCATTGACCCGGGTAATGACTTCCCGCTCTTTATGGCTGATCTCGATCCATGCGATGTCCTGAAGTCGGACCGGGATTCCATTCAATTCCGAAATGATGATCTGTTTGATCTCTTCAACGGATTGAAACTCGTTGAGGGTTCGGACGATGAATTCACTTTCACCCTCTTTGATGTTTCCGCCTGCCAAATTGATGTTTTCCTGAGTTAGTCGTGTAACAATCAGGTTATAGGGAATTTTGGAGATGGCTAATTGTTTCTCATCCAGCTTGATCAGGATCTCTTTTTCCAATCCCCCTTTAACCTTGGCGGCTGCTACGCCTGGAATCGTTTCCAATTCGCGGGCCACTTCATCCTCGATGATCTCTCGGGCGTCCTGAAGGGGAAGATCGGTGGTGATACCCAGACGGATGACCGGATCGAGAGATGGGTCATAACGCAGCAACAGAGGGCGCTCAACGTCACGATCGAGCTGGACCTGATCCAGCCGCTCCCGGATTTCCTGGGATGCCTCATCAAGGTTGACATCCCAGGTAAACTCCAGAATGATGTCCGACTGTTCGGGACGGGAAATAGAGGTGATGGAAACCAGATTCTTGATCAGTCCCAATTGTTCCTCGATCGGGCGGGAAACGATGTTCTCCACCTCTTCCGGAGCCGCCCCGGGATATAGGGTGCGAATGGTATAAGAGGGATAGGTTATTTCCGGCATAAGGTTCAAAGCCAGACGATTATAACTGATGACCCCAAAGACCGTGATTCCGATCACAATCATCAAAATGGCGACCGGTCGCCGAGTCGTAAACTCAAATCGGGATGGATTGGTCATGACAGATTCCTCGCTTGAACTACTGGATTATTTTAATGACAGCCTGATCCTTCAACGAACTTTTCCCGGCCGTTACAACCCGATCGGTGGATGTGATACCGGATAATACTTCAACCTGTTTGCTGTCATCGAACCCTAGTTTGATTTCCTTTCGTAAGGCTCTGTTTTGATCATCGACTGTGAAAACAAATACCTTCCCGCCGTCATAAATCAAGGCTTCTTTGAGCAGCAGCAGAGCATTCTGATGGACATCTTTAATGACCTTGATATTAATGAATTGACCTACCGATAATCGATTCCGATCATCGCGGATTCCGATGGTTACCTTGAATGTCCCGCTTTGCGGATCGATAGCCGGCGACATTCGTTTGACCATCCCGTCGGTCTGATAGTCCGGCGTGATGATGGCACATTTCTGCCGGAGATAGATAGCACTTTTTTCCTGCTCCGGAATATAGATGACTGCAATCTTATCCCGATTCTGAACCACGGAAAAGGTGAGTTGACTGGTGGTGATTTTATTTCCCTCTTTAATATAACGCTGGGTCACCACCCCATCGATCGGTGATTTAATATGGGTATAGGAGAGCATCAAAGTTGCATAGTCCCATTCCAGGCGGGTTTTTTCCAGATTGTAATTCAGGCGTTCGATTTCTTCTTTACTGATCAGATGCCGTTCATACATGGATTGCTGACGTTCAAACTCGATTTTCAACTGTTTATAGTTCAGCATGGCCTTAGATTCATTGATTACCGCTTCCCGATCATCCAAATCGGCCAGGATGTCCCCTTTACGTACGATACTGCCTTCGTCTTTGTAGATCCGGGTCACAATTCCGGTGGTCATCGGATAGATGGCCACCGATTGTTCGGCGTCGATATTGCTGCTGTATAGCAGAGATGATGAAATGTCCCCGCGGGTCGGTGCAATCACCTGAACCGGTATGGCATCAGCCAGGCTGTCCGGCCGGCCTTCCCGCTCTTGCCCCTTCTTGCCTGATGGCCCATGCTCGCTGGAATTGGCGTTGTTACATCCGGCTGATCCCATCAATCCAGCAACCAACAGTATCAGAATCCAGAAGGCTTTCATATAATCTCCTTGTCATTTTATGGGTGATTCCGAGTTTTACGATGGTGTAATCATTCATTATTATATGAAAAACCAGGAGCGAAGTTCAACCTAAAAATGATTCCTGCGCAATTTTTTGTTTCGGCAGCCAATAAGGTGATCGAATACCCAACTGATCCGGGACAGTGGAATTATGCCGATGGAAAAGGGAAATGAAATCGGCCGGCAAGGGACCGACGGCTGCGCAACCCGTAATTTCGTCTTGACATTCGGCTTGATTTGGTTAAATTTCGCCTATGAAACAAAAATCATGGATCATGGCCATGATCCGGTTATGGCTGGGAGTTCTGGTCATGATTGGATTCATCGTTAAGTCTGTCATTCTCGGGGTTGCGGTTTGGATGATCTGGGGAGTGCATCACCTTGATTTTCCTCTTCCCTTTGAGGGATCCATGCCGCTGCAAATCCGTTATTCAGGCTGGATCAATTACCAACAGGGATTCTATTCCATTCATCGGTTAGAGATTGGATCTGAAGGAATCGAGTGGTTCAGAATTCAGGATTGCCGTTTGTTCTATACCGCTGATTCATGCTGGATTCATATCCGTCAGGCTGAAGTGGATTACCCCAAAAGTGCGGAATGGATAAAGCAGAACTTTCCATCGGAATCCAATCCGGCGAAACCAGGATCGGAATTCCATTTTTCTCGCCTGATTTGTCGCCGGATTCAGATCGATAAGCTTGAACTGACAGGGTTGACTCCCCATCCGATCCGTTTGGATCTCAAGGCCGAGGTCGATCATGAAAAAAATGGGGTTGGATGGAGGATTCGCCGGCTGAATCCGGTTTTGACTGCCGATCGGGGCGGATCATGGGGATGTGAGGGCCGGGTGGAAGCCGGGCATGACTCGGGGTGGGTATATCGGATTCAGGCATCTGATTCTCTTGATAAATTCAGAGTTGGGTTTAATGGTAATTTTTATACCTCTCCCTTTCGGATTGATTATCAGGGGCACATCATGGGTCACCAAATAAAGGATTGGCTTTCTCTTCCGGATACGATTCAATTTTTAGGTAGACTTGATTTACAGGATATTCAGCTTGATCTGGAGGGGACTGCCGATACGGCTCAGATTAATGTTCATCATCTGAAAAGCCGGCTTACAAAAATCATGGGTTCCCCGCTCGAGCTGGAGCTGGAGAATGCCGGTTATGAAGCCTCAACCCGAAATCTGAATTGGCGACAGCTTATGCTTGAATGGGATGGACTGAGGATCTATGGAAATGGCCGTTTGAATCTTGATAGCCTGATCATGGACGGCGATTATCAAATGGACTGGACCCGGCTCCCGATCCGGATTCCCGATCTGGTGACAGCCGGAGGTGGAACTCTGGTGTTTTCTCACTTTGTTTTGACCGATCCCAGAGCGGATTGGATTGATTTTTCATTTGATATCGGCGGTTTCTATCGGGATTATCCGATTAAACTGGGTGGATCCGGTCGGATTCAGCTGAATAATCCATGGATCAGTCTGGTCTACGGGAATGGACATATCAATTCATTGGAATGGAATGCCCGAGGTTGGGGGCGTATGAACGGCACGGAATTCAGGCTTCGAACGGATCTGGTTGGGACGTCGATCCGGGAGAATCCGGGGGGGAGCGTCATCCTTGCGGATTCCCTGATTGCTCATATCGGAGTGGTTCGGTCTCGTAGCGCTCCTCCGATGGTTCAGATTGAATTGAATACACCCCGAATCTCTGTCGATGAGATCCAAATAGAGAATATGCGGGCTGTTACACGTAACTGGAATGTGATGGATCTGCGTTCCGGTGAATTCGAATTATCCATGGATCAGGTCAAGATTCAGGACGCTACCCTCGTTTCATCCTTAAGTATGAAGACGATGGTGATGCCCAATCGCCATCTTGATCTCCATCCGATCCGTATCCATCTTCCTGGAAACAGTCGACTCGATCTGAACGGGACGTTGGATCCGACTCACCGGCCCTGGAGCTTAACCCTCGAAAACAGCCGGCTGGAACTAGACCGGCACTTTTATCCCATTGCCGGCTCCCAGCCGATCCGGATGGATAGTTTGCAGAGGATCAGCGTCGACAGCCTTATGATGATGGTTGGTCAGAGTGCGATTTATTTAGGCGGTTGGTATGATTTGAAAACCCGGGATGGTTCCGTGACGGTGAATTGTACTCAACTTGAAATTCCGGAGCTTAGCCCCATAATTCCATTACAGGAAATGACACTTGTGAAAACCGGTCGATTGAGTTTGACCGGTGTGCTCGAATTGGATTCCGGAACGGTTCATCGAGCTGATCTTCACGCTAGGGCCCGAAAACTATTGTGGGATGAAGTGAGTGTTGATGAGATTGAACTTAAGGCGGACTGGAGTAATGGCCGGATTCGGATCAATGACCTGCAGGCCCGTGATTACAATCATCACCTCGAATTCCATGGTGTTTTTGATTCGATCCCATCCGCCTGGTATCTGACGGGAACCCTGGAGGGAGATGGTGAAATTCCATTTTATCTAAGCCGCTATATCCCCGACGTTTATCTTTTAACGGGCCGGTATCGGATCAGCGCCGGCTGCACGGGCCCGGTCCGTGATTTGAACTGGCAGGGAACCCTTAAAATCGATTCCACTGAATTGTTTTTAAACGTTCTGGAAACCCCGATCCGGAATATCCGGCTGGATTCGCATTTCAGCCGGGATACCCTTTGGGTGGACAGCGTTTCGGGTTGGACCGTTTCCAGTTCTCAGCACAAGAAAAATTTCTGGAATCTTTTCTTCCATTCTCCAAAACCGGCTGATCCGGCTTTGACCGGAACGGGGTGGTGGGCATTCCAGGATGCTACCTACCATTTCTCGGTAGCCGGGAATGGGGTGGATATAGAATATCTTCCGGTTAAGCTGGATTTGACGGCGGATTGTCAGCTGGATCTCTCCAACCGTGGAGGGATGCCCAGAGTCGATGGAGAAATCCAATTGAACCGATTCAATCTGCGGGACGATTTTTCCAATTATGTCAGCCAGAGTGATACGGCAACACTATTTTATCATATCATTCTGAGCATGCCGAAAAACATCTGGATCAAGAATAAATACCTGAACATGGAAACCGGTGGGATGCTGGAATTAAGCCTGGAAGCGAATATGGATCTCCCGGAAGTTTATGGGGATCTGACTGTAAGGCGGGGGCAGGTTTTTTTCTATGGGTATTCGTTTAAAATCGAGTCGGGGAAGCTCAATTTCAAATCGGCGGCCGAACTCAATCCTGAATTTGATATTTTGGCTTCCACCCGGATCCAGGATCTCCGAATCCAGTTGAATGTAACCGGAACGCTTAAAAAGCCGGAGTTTACACTCTCCAGCAGTCCAATCTCGCTTTCCCAGGAAGAACTGATGATGATATTCTTTTCATCCCAACGAAGCGGGACCTCGCAATCCGGAATTGGGGCCGGTACCGAACGCGTACTGACGGGATTGGTTTCCCAACGAATCAGCCAGAGCGGTATTCGCTATCTGGGAGTCGATCATTTCAATCTGGATCCGAACGATCCGGAGACGCCATACTCCGGATTCAATTCGATGCTGGATCGTCTTCGTTTTTCCAGCCTGACAATCGGTAAATATTTAACACCCAATATTTTTTTAACCTATAGTGGGCAACTTACGTTAAGCGGAGACAAGTCAATCTCGGTAGAATACTTGCTGAACGAGAATGTTTCAATCGTCGGTGAGAAAAAGACGGATGGCCGATATCGGATGGGAATCCGCATGAAATACAGCTACTAACCCAGGGAAAGGAGAGACCAGGTATGAACCATCGATTGTTTATGGTGGCCAAAGAGGCGGTTGAAAATGCCGGTGAACTGATTGTCGGTAATTTTCGGCAATTGGAGGCGCGGGATGTTCAACTCAAAGGAATCAATGATTTTGTAACTCGGGTAGACCAGCAATCGGAACAATTGATCAAGCGGATTATTCTGGATTCCTTTCCGGATCATCAGATCTTAGCGGAAGAGAGCGGATTGGCGAATCCGAGCGGCGAATACCTGTGGGTGGTGGATCCATTGGATGGAACGGCCAATTTTATCCACGGGATTCCCCATTTTTCAATTTCGATCGCCGTTATCTGTCATGACGTTCTGGAATTAGGGGTGATCTATAACCCTATCTTAAAGGAACTGTTTATGGCGTTTCCGGGGGAAGGGAGTTTCCTAAACAATCATCGAATCCATATAGCCGATGATAAACCCCTACAACAGGCCTTTGGTGCTACCGGCTTTCCATTCAAAACCCATCAATTGTTACCGGCTTACTCCCGTGCGTTTGAAGACCTTTTTGGTCAGTCCCAGGGGATGCGAAGAATCGGAGCCGCTTCGTTGGATCTGGCGTATACCGCCTGCGGCCGTTTCGACTACTTCTGGGAATCCTTTTTGTGCCCCTGGGATTTCATGGCCGGAATTCTGATTGTCCGGGAGGCGGGCGGCATCATCACCAATTTCATGGGAACTGAACTCGGATTGAAGAACGATTCTGTCGTGGCAGCCTCCGCCTCGCTCCACTCCCAGGTCTTGTCCATTATTCAAACCCATTTTCTCAAACCCGAATCACATTGATAGGATCATCCGTTATTCCAATCGGATGACCTACCGCTGATATCTTGACTGGTCGTGGGCCGGTTCGAAAGAGGGTTGACTTTTTGGGAATTTTGGATTAAATTGGAATCCGTCATTGGTGTGATGATGATCCAGGAATTTTTAACCGGAGTTGTGATGCAGGTCAATTGTAAAATCCGACAGGTCCAGTATGATGTGATCCACTGTTATATGTGGTGCAATAAAAAATGCGCCGAATATGAACAGGCTGTTCATGCCCATCCCCAGGCTTTGCATGCTCAGATTATGGTATTTCTGGAAAAACATTCCAGCCTTTATGAATTGATATATTCTTTGAAAAAAATCAAAACGGAAAGGAAGACCGGTATGGAAAAGAAATTTTTGTGCCAGGTGAAAAATGAACTTAGAGTATTGACTGAAAGTGAGCTGTTGGAACTCTGTAAAACCGAATTTTCATCCATCACGATGATTCAAGAAATCGGTAGTGAATATGAAGTGGTTTTCAAACTGGCCAAAAAGAGTACCGAAAAAGTGGAAGAGAGCAAACCGGAAAAAAAACCGGATAAAAAGAAAGATGCCGAATAAGAGGCAATCAGGTAGTGGTTTTAGGCAGATCCGGTTTCAGGATGGTACGAATCGATTCTATAACCAGGATCGCCGTCAGTATCAATAGGATGATGGCGATGGTGTGAATGATGGGTAGTTGTGATTGTTGGAGCAGAATGAACAAAGACCAGACGGTCATCCCGATCATAAACACCAGGGGGAAGGCGATATACCACCATCGGCGGTTGGTTTTCTTCAGCCAGATCAGGATAACCAGCAGAGCGATTCCGGCCAGCAGTTGATTGGTGGAGCCAAAGACAGGCCAGATCGCTTTCCATACCGGGATTGGATTTCCCTTTTCATCATGCAGCGTTATCAACAACAGGATGGTTGGCAGGATCAGGCTGATCAGGGTTGCCGGATAGCGGCTTCCCTTGATTTTCAAATCGAAGAATTCCTCGACGACATAGCGGCCGATTCGGGTTCCGGAATCCAGAGAGGTCAGGATGAAGGTGGAAAGCGACAGCAATCCAAAAGCATAACCGACCTGAACAGGGATTCCCAAGAGGTTCATGAAATGCCCGATTCCCCGGCTGAAGATTTCCAGGGGAGGTTTTCCGGCTGATGCACTACCCCAGGGCAGAATCATTAGGGTGGATAGGGCGATAATTGCCACCAGGGCTTCGATCAGCATGGCGCCATAACCGATCAGGCGGGCATCTTTTTCCGAACTGAGCTGCTTGGAGCTGGTGCCTGACGCAATCAGGGAATGAAAGCCCGAACAGGCGCCGCATGCGATGGTGATGAAGAGGATCGGAAACAGAGATCCGACGCCGGCGACATCCCAGCCGATAAACGCCGGGTAGGAGAGGGTGAGCCCTCCGAAGAGTATCCCGATAAAACCGATCAGGATCGAGGCGTACAATAGATAGGAGGATAAATAATCCCGGGGTTGAAGCAGGATCCAAACCGGGGTGATGGATGCGGCAAAGCAATAAATAATTAAAATTAGGCTCCAAATCTTGGCGGGTGATAATCCCGGTATCCAAGCCATGGCGTCGGGCTGAATCGGAATGAGCTGTCCGATCCAGATCACGGCAAAAACCAGTGGAATGAATATTACCGACGATTTCCAAACCGCCATTTTGGTATGGACGACATTATAACCGAATCCGATCGCCAGTATAATAAATAGAAGAGATGAGGTCGCGACACCGCCGTTTTGAACGAAGGTTCCGGCGGTCATATCCGTAAAAACGGTAATCACATAGACCAAACACAGCCAGATAAAAAGCAGCATCAGCTTATAGGCCAATGGATTGACATAGTTTTTGGTGATTTCGGCGATGGAGTGGGCATGATGGCGAATGGAGGCCACCAGGGAGGCGTAATCGTGAACACCGCCGATGAAGATCGAGCCGATCAGGATCCATAAAAGAGCCGGGAGCCAGCCGAATGCCGCGGCGGCGATTATCGGTCCCACAATCGGCCCCGCCCCGGCGATGGATGAAAAATGGTGTCCCAGCAATACGGCCGGATGGGCCGGAACCCGATCAATCCCATCGTATTCAGTCTGAGACGGCGGGCGACGTGCTGGATCGATATTGAACTGTCGATCCAAAAAACGACCATAAAAAATATATCCCGAACCCAACACTATGACGGATACCAGCAAAATCATCGTGATCATTGTCTTCTTCCTGTCGTCGGTTGATTTGAAGTACTGACACCATGGCGCCGCCGGACTATTTCGATATCGGTCCGACCTTGTTGAGTATAGTTATTTTTCTAAAAAAATCAAGCCCCCCGGAAAAAAAAGATTTCAGTCTTGACTTTGAATGAAATATGCATATAATAGGTTTACCCTAATCGATCTCAATGAATTATCGAATCATAGTACATTGAGATATCAAATGGTGGGAATGACCCTATCCATGCCCCATGGTTTTGAAACGCCACCGCACCGGACGGGCGTTCAATTGGCATCCCCGCTGTTTGATAGGAGCATGATGACCGGATGACCCATTATCTATTGATGGGTGAATCCATGACATCCGGTTATGGTTTCCGATCCGGATCGAGAATCACCCAATTCAATAGAAAGGATGCCGTATGAGTATGAGTCGCAAAGAATTTCTCAAACGGATGGGATTTTTAAGCGCAGGTGTCTTTTTAACCCCAACTGGAGGAATGGGCAGCGTGAAAACCGATGAAAATACCCCTTCTCCCGTCAGCAGCCAGGCCACCATCGAATATGAAACCATTCGACTGGAACTCTTCCATCCATGGACGATTACCCGAGGAACCGCACAGTATAAAGAGAACGTCTTTGTCTATTACCGGCGGGATGGGATTACCGGAATCGGTGAAGCCGGCCACATGACCGCCGCCGGTCAAACTGCGGAACGCACCGTCACCGAAATGCAAACCCTGATTCCATTTTATCAGAAGGTCAATCCCTGGGAGTTTTTTAATATCCCGGACCAGGCACGAGAAATCTTTCCCGGATTATCCCCGGCCAAAGCCGCTCTGGACCTGGCTCTGATGGATTGGATCGGGAAAAAAATGAATATGCCGCTGTATCAATTCTTCGGATTGAATCCCGATCGGACCGTCGATACCTCCTTCACCATCGGGATCGATACGGTCGAGGTGATGAGGCAGAAGGTCAAAGAGGCCGAACCTTACAAGATCATCAAAGTAAAGCTGGCCGGGAAAGACACTGACCGCCAGGTCATTCAGATCATTCATGAAATGACCCCTAAACCGATCCGTGTGGATATGAATCAGGCTTGGACTGATAAGGAAAAAGCAGCTCGTGAGGTTGAATGGATGGCCAAGCAGGGCGTTGAAATGATCGAACAACCCTTCCCGATTCCCATGATCGATGAGACCGGATGGCTGAAAGAACGCTCTCCATTGCCGATCGTGGCCGATGAATCGGTGGAAACCTCCCATGACCTGATCCAATTGGCAGGAGCTGTCCACGGAATCAATATCAAACTGATGAAATCCGGTGGATTGCTGGAAGCGTATCGGATGATTATTCTGGGTAAGGCCCTGGGCATGGAGATTATGTTGGGCTGTATGATCGAGACCTCGGTGGCTACCAGCGCCGCCTGCCAGCTTCAGCCCTTAGCCAAATGGGTTGATCTGGATGGTCCATTATTGATTCAGAAGGATCCCTTCCAAGGTCTGGTTTTCAAAGATGGGCACTGGATTCTTTCCCGTCAGCCGGGTCTGGGTGTATCCAAAAAATCCTGATCACCATGTCTAAAACGAACACGGGATTCCGGATCCGAAACGAATCGAACCATCAGTATCGATCCCCCGGCATTTCGGTTCCGGAATCCCGGTTGATTGAACGTCATCCTATCCCGATTGCCTGGTTGATGCGATCCGCAATTGCAGGTAAAGAGCTGTTTCCGAACCGGGATGGGTAGAATTGATGAGATTATATTGAAATAATTGGAACACAAATTCAAATCATGAGTTTAAAACTATTTGAGCTTCGGGTTTCTACCCAATGGAAGTGATGGATCCTGAAGCGAGGCTGTTGCCATCGAACGAATCGTGAGACTTTCCCAGAGGAGAGTCCCATTGAAAGCCATTCGATTGGGTGACGGCTTAGTTTATTAATGATCAAGTAAAGGAAAAACGATGACCCCAACTTCGGTTAAAAGCGCCATGTTTGAAAGTTTTGGATTGAACGAAAAATTGATGCAGGGAATCCAGGCGGCTGGATTCAAGGTTCCCAGCCCGATTCAGGAGAAAACGATTCCCCTGATTTTGTCGGGTGTGGACTTGATTGCCCAGTCGCATACCGGCACCGGCAAGACAGCGGCATTCGGGCTGGCGGCAATGCAGCGGATGACGAAACGCGGCGGGATTGAACTGCTGGTTATGACCCCGACCCGGGAACTGGCCAACCAGGTCAGTGATGAAATCTATCGCTTAGGGCAATTCGCCGGAATTCGGACCTGTACCGTGTTGGGAGGCCATTCCTATACCTCACAGCTCAAGATGTTGAATCGAGGCGATGTTCAGGTGCTGATCGCAACCCCGGGGCGCCTGCTGGATTTGCTGAAATCGAGCCGGATCAAAAACCTGAATCCCTGGATGGTGGTGCTGGATGAGGCGGATGAGATGCTGGATATGGGGTTTCATGATGATATTATGGAAATCTTTGGTTTTCTGCCGGAAGATCGTCAGACTCTGCTGTTTTCTGCGACTATTCCCGACCCGATACGACGAATGGCTGATCGGATTTTTAAGAATCCGGTCATGATCAAGACCGTTCCGGCCAAACAACCGGCTAATTCCGATATTCACCAGTTGTACTATGTGATTGAAGAAAAGGAACGCCAGGACGCAATTATCCGGCTGCTGGAAGAGCAAGCCCCGGAAAAAAGCATCATTTTTTGCCGAACCCGGCAGGAGGTTGACCGCCTCAGCACCTCATTGGGCGCAAGGGGATTCAATACCAAACCGCTGCACGGCGAGATGGAACAACCTCAGCGAACCGAAGTGATGAGCGGATTCCGCAAAAGCCAGATCGATGTGTTGGTGGCTACCGATGTGGCAGCCCGCGGACTGGATGTCTCCGATGTCACCCATGTCTTCAATTATCATATCCCCTTCGATTCCAAAAGCTATATCCATCGGATCGGACGAACCGGGCGGGCCGGGAAAAAAGGGACCGCCATTACGCTGGTCACCCCCGACGAACTCCGCAATCTGGAACGGATCCAGCGAGATATGGGGATCCCGATCGAACATCGGATGGTCCCTACTCTCAAACAGTTGCGCATTGACCGGATCCAGCGTCTGGCCGACGATATCCGGGAGATCGTTCCCAATGACCACGCCTCATCTTTGGTCAAACTCCTCTCCAAAGATCTCGACCCGCTTGATATCGCCAATCGATTGGCATTTCAGTTGCTGTCGATGCAAAAAGAATCCGGCCCGGAAAAAATCGGAATCGATCAGGATCGCCTGATCCGTCTGATTGCGGCCAGGAAAACCAATAAACCCGGTAAACCCTTCTCCAACCACAATTCAAATCGGTATTCCAAATCTTCTTACTCAAAATCCTCCCATTTCAAATCCGGAAAGACTCACCATCGATAATTGATCATCCCCTCCATCTTTTTTTTATTCCTCCCTCCAGAATTTCGGAGATCGTCCGATAATAAAGCTTAAGACGGAGCTTTTACCAGGAGGAATACCATGCACATTGTTGAATCTCATGTGGAATTGTCGGCTGAATATCAAAACCAGACCACCATTCGGCAGGAGCTGAGAAGGAATGCCGAAATCCGCCCATCCCAATCGATGACCATTCCGGCATCGGATCTATCCCCACGATTGACGGATCGTTATCAAAGCTATGATGCCGCATTTCTCAAGTTGATACGAATGATGCTGGAGAAACTGGTGGGTCACGATATCGATTGGGGAAAATGGGATGAAAAAATTCAGCGGATTCAAAAGGCATTAGCCGAAGTCAAGACAGAGTTTGAT
>JAGOEH010000276.1 GCA_017997825.1 Candidatus Delongbacteria bacterium
ATCCATTGATTACCGTTCTGACGGTGGACGATCGGGATCGTGTCTGCCTATCCGGTGCTACTACTGTCCAAATCTATGAGAACGGAGAATGCATCTTCATGTGTGAACTTGACACTATCACCTGGGGAAAGACCGTCTCAAGCCTCACCGTCCGAGATTCCTCGATCTGGTTTGGCATTTCCTATTCGGTTAATGATCTGAAGGGATTTCCTTTCCTTTATCATATCGATGCCGATACTATTACTCCGGTGATGGTGGATTCGACCTTCGGTGTGTATGATATCGGATTTCTGGGGGATGCAACGGTGCTGGCCACTCCCACTGGAATCCAATGGATGACGGCGGCCGATACCGTTATCGTCCGGCTGCCGGATCGATTGATCCATCCTTCCATCCCTGATCTGATCGCCAATGATTCACTGTTGTTCATCGCCCAGGCCGGTCCGCTCTATCAAATCAATTCGTACAACCGGGGAATCTCTATCTATAATCACTCAACGGATCGATGGAGCGTGACACGGGACTCTTACGGTATTTTTCGTCTGGCCGTTCTGGGACAATATACTGCCGCATTGAACCAGGATTCTAAGATTTACCTCTACCAAAACGATCGCCTCCTTTATCGGATACCCCTTGATTATTACTCCTGTAATGATATCGCCTTTGACCCGGATACCAATCTCTGGGTGCTGTCCACCGAAGGAATCCTGTTCAAGGGGCGGGAGGAATTGAATTTTTCGATTCATCCCTATACCCGTCATCTGCTGGGTAGTGTCGGAGATCGTTATGATCTTTACACCCTTAGTCCGGTCAGTTCTCGGGAAGTCTATGTCAGTACTCCGAATGGACTGTACGAATTCCATCCTGACAGCGTCAAAATTTATGACCCTTCCAACTCTCCCCTCAACGATCCCTTTGTCACGGCTTTCGGTTTGACCTCCGACCGGACCCTTTATATCGGCACCCATTCGGGTGGATTGTACCGCAAAAGGGAATCGCTGATCGAGCCGGTGAATCTGGATTCTCCGAACAATGATTTCGGGATGATTTCACATATCAATCAGGACCCTGAAGGCATTATCTGGGTGAGCACGATGGGGAAGGGGATCTATTACAGCCATGACAACCAATGGACCCATCTGGGGATGGAAAACCGGGGACTCCCGGTCAATCGTGTCACCGCCACCGCCCGGATCGGTCGGGATCTTTATCTCGGAACGATGAGCGACGGATTATGGATCCTGGATCTGACCACCTTGCCGGTGGGTGAAACACTTTCCGATCATCACGAATCATCCGTGCCATTGACCGTTAAAGCCTATCCTAATCCTTTCACCTCCGTCATTCATCTGGAGATTCCACGGCAAACGGGATCCCCGTCCGGGGCGCCTGATGCCCCGGTCTGTCTGCAAATCCGCAATCTGATGGGACAGATGGTGCTTAGTAAGATCATCGATAGGAGTCATTCATCCGTTATCCGCTTTGTCTGGAACGGTCGGAACCAGAGGGGGGAATCGCTGCCGTCCGGAATCTATCTGTATCAGATCAAAGCCGGTGAATGGATTACCTCGGGCCACCTGACCCATTTGAAATGATCCTGGATGTTTCTTACCGGTAATCGCCAAGTAAATAAGTGGCGCTGTCGCTGACCAGAATCGGTTTCAGACTCATATCCCGGACCTCATAGCGATAGATTCCCGATAATGAACCTTGATTGAGACTCAACGCCAGATCGATTGAATTGGGAGCCCATACGATCGAGGTGACGGTATACCCGGCCGATTGTTCAAAATTGATGTCGACCGGACGTTCGGGATTGGCCAATACCATGATGGTAATGGTGTTGCCGTTCGGCATATAAGCCATTTTCAAACCGTCCGGTGAGTATTTGGCTTTAACCACATTGGTATTATCCAAGCGAAAATAGGTTTTCAAAATCTCACCCTGGGTCGAAATTTCTCCGAAACACCAGTAATAATTGAGTACGGAACGACCGTTTACCGTAATCTGCTCTTTCATCTGGTACTTAGCCAGAAGCCGGTTCTCATCATTCGGATGAGAGTCGAATATTCTCATGTCACCGGTAGCGGAATCATGCTGGATTTTTAACTGGAGTTCATTGTCCCGGTCACAAATTGGTGAACAACTGCAAACATAATACCCATAAAAAGACCCTTGAGCGGAGTGAGGATAACAGATTCGGGCATTGGATTCCAACCAGGTAAAACGTCCATCGTTGCTGAGTCCTCCCGGCAGACTGTCCAGAATGATCCCTTGGGAATCCATCAGATAGATCCGAATAATATCATGGATAACGGTTCCGGAAGCGCCACCTTCCGAATAGGCTGCGATCAGGCTTTTATCCCTTGACCATTGGGCGTAATTGAAAAAACCATAACCCGGGGTGATTCGAACCTGATCGCTTCCGTCATCATTCATTCGGTACAACTGTGGATTTTTAGCCCCGGTAGTGGATGCCGAGAACAGAATCCGGCCGACACCCGGATTGTCATCATCGTCATTCTGACTGCATGTTATCACCAGGCACAACACGATAAACATTGCGAACAACCTGATCGATCCCGTTTTCATCTTAAATCCCTTCTTTGTAGTGGATAGTGATAACCTCCGTATGTTTTTTATAAAGAAATACTCGATTACGACAGTTGTGCCGAAATAGTCATATTACGATCATGATGATATCAATAGGTAATCACAATTTCGGCCGGGCAGACCGCAATGGTGATCCGATCTCCTCTGAATCCGGATAGGGATTGGCCGTTGACCTCGACCTGATGCGGCATACGACCCGCATTGAAATTTTTCAGCACCAATCCGCCCGCTGGAATCCGAGGGATACCCTCCAGGGTTATCCTATAGCGCCGATCGTCCAGCTTGCGGATAGAATAGCTCAGATCACCGTAATAGGTCGGCAGGTTTTCGAGACTGATCCCGGCCGGATCATCGATCCAGGCCGGCACCAATCCGGCGCCGATTATCAGCGAGGTATCCTCTTCGTTTTCATAGACGAACATCATGCGGATGGAATTGATGAAATCCGATCCGACCCAGGTATGGGGCATGTCGCCGATGAACCGGGCCAGACGGGGATCTTTCCAAACCACTTCGGCCCAGTGATTCCAACCCGCCGGCCGCCGATCCTTCACAAAGCGATCGATCAACTGATGGGCGCGCTGGGGCTGATCCAACAGAATAAAGGAACCGATGGTCCGAACCTCATAAGGGGTGTAGTTTTCCCAATCGATGCGGCCGGTCGCCCGATCTTCGGTGAAACGATAATAGCGCTCAAAGGTATTCCGGAGCAGGGATTGGGGCAGATGGGCCGTCTCTCCGACCGGGTAGAGGGCTATGGTGGTCGAGGTGGCATCGAAATCCCCCAGTTCGGCACATCCGGGAATATAATCGATTCCGTGACGGACGACACTCCGCTGGATGGATTGTATCAGATTGGTCCGGAAGGTGTCTCGGATCATCCCAATTCGCCCGGCTTCAACCGAATCCCCCACAATCCGGGCGATCTCGGCGGCATCTTTCAAGCCCCGCAACCCCCAGAAATCATCCCAGTAAGAGTGCATCGGCTTGGCGGAATAGCCTTCGTGACTGATCGATTCGGGCAGCAGCCCATAAAATATTCGCAGGCTGTCCGTGGTGGAGCAGTAGCGATCGGTCGACCGCTGGGCGATCAGTTCTTCTATATAACCGACCGCTTTACACACCTGCGGATAATAAGCGCGCACAAACAGGCTGTCATGGGTATAATTGAAATAGGTTCGGATCAGATAGATGAATTCTCCGTGGCTGTCGTTTTCCGGTACCGGGTCCGGTCCCCGCCGGTCGACCAC
>JAGOEH010000277.1 GCA_017997825.1 Candidatus Delongbacteria bacterium
TGGAAAAAACGGCACACAGCTCATAATGGGTAGAATCGATAATCCGATAGTCATAGGGAGTCTGGTGTTCAGGATCAAGGCTCTCAATGAAGAGTTCCGGTTCCTGGGCTAAACTGTCAAGGTTTGCCGGGAGTCTGTGATGCCGGCTCCAATAGGTTTCAATCCCCGTCCGGATGGTTTTAAAATGATGGATTCGCTGAGAATCCATCCTCAATAGGCGCTGTTGTTTGGGAGAGCCCAGATTGATAATACCGGCAATAACGGCAACAAGAATAACTGCGATCACTCCCCAATGGAATCCGGTTCTAAAGCGGGAATCGCGGCCCGATCGCTCCTCTTCCGTCTGCCTCAGATCCAGCAGGTAGTAGATGAGTGTTGTACCGGCGATTAACCCAATCACTCCGGTTTTTAACAGGAAACGCAGCGTAATGTCTCCGCCCAGAAAACTGGAGAGCAGTGCAATCATGTCTCCAATCAGAGTCCCGGCCGCTACCAATAATGTCAAATAAGTCAGCCATTTGCGTATCCTGGAACCTGGTTTTCCGGGTTGTAGCTGAGCGTTTCGCTGAATGATCCGACGGATGATCAGAAATAACGGAAACACAATCATTAAGGTAGATAACGTCCAGCGGATCGATTCGTGAGCCTGTGTAATTCCATCTGTGCCCGATAAAGGATCCGGCCATATCAGATCAATGAAGGTAAATCCTAATGCCCCTAAATGAAAAGCACTTAACACCAGTGTAGAAAACAACATGAAGTATAAAAAGGCTTCTTTAGCCGAAAGATAAGGTCGTGGTTTCGGTACCGGCAATGGAAAATCCAACTCGGCAAATTCAGCCAGAGCATCCTGGACCTGTTCCAGATCCCATCCTGCCTGAATGAGAATCTGCTTGAGCTCTGAACGTGAATGTCCCTGCTCTAATCCCTTTCGGATAAAACGTACCAGGTCGTCCTGAATGGCCATATCTCTCTCCTTTCATTGGACAATCGATTGTCCTTTCTTCCAGTACCCATTCTTATTATGGTATCCGATATATAGTATACGATGTTTATCACCTCTTGTCAAGTGACTTTTAAGCCGATTTGTTCATTGTATGAATAAACTGATTCTATACTTAATAAAGAATGCGTATTGTACACTTATCGAATCAATTTGATTATTTTAAAAAAATGTAAATGAGTTAATAAAATGTATTGACATTCTCAAAAAAGTATTGTATTATGATCAACATGAAAAATAAACTCTGGATTATCGGATTCTTCATGATCACTCTCTCCCTTCAGGCCCAACCTCCTTCCATTATGCAGGAGGAATACCTCAATCATCAGTTCGATGTCTACCCATCGGCGATCGACAACCATGATCAGATTATAGGATTAAGTCCGCTCCGACGTAATGCGGAACTAACCCATGCTGTATTCGGTTATCTTCCGGACTGGGAATACAACTATGCCTATCCGAATTTACGTTATGATTTGCTGACCCATATATCGGTTTTCAGCTTTGATGTCAGTGCTCAGGGAAGCTTTACCTATCCGGGACGATGGCCCTGGACCGATCTGATTAACCAGGCTCATCAGAATGGTGTCAAGGTTATTGCTACGGTGGTCAATTTTACAACTGCCAGTATCAAGACGTTGATGACCCAGGAACAACCTAAACAGACCATGTTCAGTAATCTGAAGACAATTTTGGAGACTTATAAACTGGATGGTGTCAATATTGATTTTGAGAATGTGGCCTCCGAAGATCGAAGTAAGGTCAATACCTTTATGACGGAGCTCAAAAGCTATCTGGATAACAACCTGCCGGGAATGGAAGTCTCGTTTGCCGCACCGGCAGTCAACTGGGGCGGGTGGAATCTGAAAGGACTGGCCAATGCCTGTGATTATCTGTTTGTGATGGGCTATGATTTTTACGGTTCCTGGAGTACTACTTCAGGTCCGGTAGCGCCATTGGCCGGCGGATCCTATCATATCACCAATACGGTTACCTCTCAATACAATGGTATCCCCGGAGAAAAGCTGATCCTGGGAGCCCCCTATTACGGCCGGCAATGGGAAACCGAAACGGAAAATGCCTATTCCAAAGTCGTCAAGTATATCAAGGCGACCTATTTCAGGGACGATTATACCAAATCTCTTCAATACGGTGTGCAGTGGGATAACACCAGCCGTACCCCATGGTACCGATTTCAGCAAAACGGGAAATGGTATCAAACCTGGTTCGACAATGATTCCAGTCTGAGTTTGAAATACCAATTAGCCAAATCCAAATCCTGGCGGGGAGTCGGTATGTGGGCCCTGGGCGAGGATGGATCCCGGACGGAACTATGGGAGCTTCTGGAGACCATGTTCACCGGACAAACCGGCCTCGATGAGATTCAATCCCTCCCTTCGACACCCCCGGTCAAGGTTTATCCCAATCCCGCTTCCCAATCCGTTTCTTTAGAATTCTATCTGCCTCAGCCCGGAAATGTCAATGTAACCCTCTCCAATCTTTTAGGGCAAACCGTATGGATTCAGAACAGCATACACCTGAATTCCGGCCCTCAGGAACTTGCATGCCCGATCGCCTCACTGCCAAGTGGAATCTATTTCTTTACCCTCTGCCTGCCTTCCGGTACCCAATCCGGAAAATTCATGATTCTTCATTAATCGTGATCCTTTTTTTCATCTTATCCATTAAAAAGCCATCGATATTTCTCCATTTCGATGATGATTTGCGGGGTATTGATTCTGGATCCTGATTTCCCTGTCTCTATCCTTTCCCTTTTTCAATTAAAAAACTGCTGTATACCTATAAACTGGTAAACCGGTTGCTTGGATCACTCAAGAAAAAAAAGGTTTTCCCTTGATTTTTATTCATTTAATTATTAATTTATTCCGATGAGGGATCGTATTATCTGATCCCGGATGTGCTGATGAAAGGAGATACAATGAGCACGATTTGTTTATATGATGGAACTGTTTATACCGGAATCACGGTTTTGAACAAAAGCGCCGTCATCATCCGTGATGGAAAGATTGAGGATGTCGTCAGTAATGCCCGGTTGAAAAAGAAAAATCTTCCGCCGGATACCCAGATGTTCTATCTACATGGATCGACTGTGTGTGCCGGATTTATCGATACTCATATTCACGGAATCAATGGTTATGATACCTCGGACGGGAAAATCGAATCGATTCTGAAGATGTCGGAGAGTCTGGTGGAATACGGAGTCACAGGGTTTTGTCCTACCTTGTATCCCCAAAGCAACGAGGATTTTATCACCTGTATTAAGGCGATTGTGGGGGCGATCGGTCAGGAATCAGGGGCTAAAATCCTGGGAATGCATCTGGAAGGACCATTCGTTTCACGGGACAAACAGGGAGTGTTGAATCCCCATTACATGCGCGAGGTTGATCTGCATCTTATGCAGCGTTTTATTGAAGCCTCCGAGGGGCATATATCCATCATGACGGTAGCTCCGGAACTGAAAAATATGAGAGAACTGGCGTTATACTGCATCAAACAGAACATTATTCTGTCGGCGGGGCATACCAATGCGTCCTATGAGAACATGCTGGAGGGATTTCAGGCCGGGATTACCCATACCACTCATTTTTTCAATGCCATGCGGCGTCAGCACCATCGCGATCCTGGAGTGGTCGGTGCTGTTTTGATTCATCCCGAAGTATCCTGCGAAGTCATCTGCGACGGATTCCATCTTCATCCCGCCATCCTGAAGCTTTTGATGCGGGTCAAACCGATCGATCGAATCGTGATGGTGACCGATTCTCTCAAGCCGACCGGGCAGAAAAGCGGTCCCCTGCTGGCCAATAATGAAG
>JAGOEH010000278.1 GCA_017997825.1 Candidatus Delongbacteria bacterium
GGGCAAATCGATCTATCAGATCGGGGAGACCTTTGGGAGTTATGATCTGATCAGTTCTTACGTCAATCATGGACAGTTGGACGCCCAGTTCAATTTCAATCTGTTTTTTACGGCTCGAAATACCTTTTTGTCGCCCGAATCGCCCTTGACGGTTGTCCATGATGAGATGCAGAAGACCTTTCAGGTTTACGGGATGAATCATCGGATGGGAAATCTGATGGACAGTCACGACCAGATTCGGTATATAGCTTTGGCGGATGGCGATTTAAAACTCGATTCACCTGATGCGCAGGAAATCGCCTGGAACAATCCTCCCCGGGTGGATTCTCTGCAGAGCTATTCCAAAGCCGAACTGTTTATGGCTTATATGCTTACGATTCCGGGAATACCGGTCATCTATTATGGAGATGAGATTGGAATGACCGGATCGTCGGATCCGGATAACCGGCGGATGATGCGTTTCGGTGCGGAGCTGATTCAACCTGAGCAAACGATGCGGGAGCGTATCAGTCGATTGTGCGCTGTGCGGCGCGAGAATCCGGCCCTGACCCGGGGCGATTTTTATACCGTGGCGGTTGACCATAACGATTGGGCTTATCTGCGTTCATGTCCCGATCAGCGGGTGTTGGTGGTATTGAATAAAGGCTCCGAATCCAAAAGCCTGGAACTGAATGTGCCGGATTTTTATCAGGCCAGTCAGGCGGTGGATTTGACCGGGCGATCCACGCTTTCCATCCGGGATCATAAGATCAGGGTCGATTTACCGCCTTACGGTTACGGTATTTATCGCTTAAAGTAAACGGACCGTGAGAGTGAAGCTGAAGGATGTGGATCGTGTTGGAAGACTCGGCGGGGTTTTCAGGCGGGTTCTGGGGATCATGGATCGCTTGGGACGAGTCGGAATCCGGTTGATGCGAGCATTCCGTATTGGGTGGGGGATTGTGTTGGGTATGGTGATTCTGTTTGCGATCCTGGACCGGATTTTCCCGCTGACGAGCATCATGCCGTCCTATTCACCGGTCTGTCTGGACCGGAATGGTCAGATACTGCGGGTATTTTTGGCCCGTGATCAGATGTGGCGGATTCGGCTGCAGGCCGATGAGGTTTCGTCCTATTTACAGCAAGCGGTTTTGTTCTATGAGGACCGTTATTTTTTCTATCATCCCGGCATCAATCCGGGAGCGATGCTGAGGGCGGCCGTGGTCAACCTGCGGTCGGGCAGGATTCGCCAGGGGGCTTCTACCATCACCATGCAGGTTGCCCGTCTGATCGAACCCAAATCACGGACCATGCTCCATAAGCTGGTGGAGGTGTTCCGGGCTTTTCAATTGGAATGGCATTACAGCAAGGTTGAGATCCTGGCCCTCTATTTTAATCTGGCTCCGTATGGGGGGAATATTGTGGGAGCGGAAGCCGCTTCCTACATCTATTTTGGTAAATCCAGCCGTACTCTCAGTCGGGGGGAGGCGGTGTTATTGAGTCTGATTCCGCAGAATCCGGTTAAAAACCGTCCGGATCGAAACCCGGATCGCATTCGGCGTTATCGGAACCGCTTGTTGACCCGGATGGCGGATGCCGGTCTGATGAATCCGGAGGAGCATCATGAATCGATGTCGGAACCGGTACCAACCACTCGGCGCCGGATGCCCTTTATGATTCCTCACCTGGCCGGGCGTCTGATACGGACCCGGTCGGCTCAGGACCGGATCGAGACCACCATCGATCTGTCCATCCAGCAATCGGCCGAACAGATTCTGCAAAGTCGTTTGGCTTCCTGGAACAGCATGGGTATCACTAATGGGGCGGTGGTGGTGATTGAGAATATTTCCCATCATGTGATTGCGTTGGTTGGATCGCGGGACTTTTTTGACGATCGCAATCAGGGGCAGGTCAATGGCGCTATGGCGCTCCGTTCCCCGGGATCGGCTCTCAAGCCCTTTATTTATGCCTTGGCTATGGAAGAGGGATTGATTTCACCGGCCGGCCGGATTCCTGATATTCCGGCCAATTATGGGGGGTATGAACCCGAGAATTACGATGGGGGGTATCAGGGACTTATTGCGGCCGATGAAGCCCTGAGCCGGTCGCTGAATGTCCCGGCAGTCGGACTGACTGCCCAGGTTGGAATCATCGGCTTGTATGATTTTCTGAAAAAAGCGGGAATCAGCAGTCTGAACCGATCCATCGAGTATTATGGCCTTTCCCTGATCCTGGGCGGTTGCGAGGTCCGATTGCTGGAACTGACCAATCTCTATTCAGGCCTGGCCAACCAGGGGATTTTTCAGGAGGCGGTATGTGTCAAGGATCAGATACCCCGGCCCGGACAGAAATTATTACGGGCGGGGACCTGTTACATCCTGTCGGAGATCCTCAGTCAGGTTCGGAGGCCGGAGCTGCCGGCGGTCTGGGAATCCGGCACCCATCTGGCCAAGGTCGCGTGGAAAACCGGCACCTCATATGGGAATAAGGATGCCTGGAGTATCGGCTTTACCCCGCGGTTTACAGTCGGGGTATGGATCGGAAATTTTGACGGCCGGGGGGTGCCCGGGATGACCGGAGCCGAAATGGCCGGGCCGGTCATGTTCGATCTGATCAACCGGCTGGAAATGAACAGCGATAAACGCTGGTTTCTATGTCCGGAAGAGGTTCAGGTCCGGGCGGTTTGCTCCAAGAGCGGAATGCCGCCTTCGGAGTATTGTGCTTCCACGGTAAGGGAACTCTACATGCCCGGGATTTCTCCCTCTCAGCCCTGTACGATTCACAAGGTTTATATGATTGACCGGAAAACCGGATATCGCTTATGCTCCCATTGCCGCCAAAACCGCTCTTATGATGAAAAGGTATTTGAAGAATGGCCGGCAGAGGTTGCCGTATGGATGGAGCGTAACGGGTACAAGCTGGATCCTATCCCGGAACATTGGCCCTGGTGCTCTCAGATTGCGGTTGGAAGTGCCCCGTTGATCCGGTTTCCTTCCGACCTGGCCCATTTCAAGATCCGTCCCGGTGTCAATCCGGCCTACCAGAAAATTCTACTGGAGGCTTCGGTTTCCAATCAAACCCGGCGGATTTTCTGGTTTGTGGATGGAAAACTTCTGGATTCCGGATCACCGATCCGGAAGTATTTCTGGGAACCGAGACCTGGTACCCATACCCTGGTGTGTGTAGATGACGAGGGACGTTCATCGGAAATCACCATCTCGGTGGAATGAATGCTAAGATTTGCTGTCGGCCGGAGGATGTCCGGGCTAAATTCTATCGTAAGTCCTAAACTTGACAACGATCAGATTTTTGATTAAATTCAGGGATGGAATTGAAACCTTCAATGAAAGGCCGTTTATGGTGAACTATCAGATCAGGTTTCTTGGAAATACCGGTTCGATTCCGACCCCGCTCTCCTCGGAACAGATTCAACGGAAATTGTTTGAAGTCCTGCTGCGATCACTGGACCGGAACCTGAAAAACCGGGATGATGTCAGCCGGTTTCTGGATGAATTGCCGTTTTATCTGAAGGGGAGCTATCATGGTCATACCCCCTGTATTCAGATTGTCAATCCCCAGCCGGAAGATCATTTGATTATCCTGGATGCCGGATCCGGTATCAAGGATTTGGGGTATGAGCTGGCTGAGCATCTTCAGCCGAATCATCATATCCATCTGTTCATCACCCATCTCCATTGGGATCATATCCAGGGATTTCCTTTTTTTACTCCCATATACCAAAAATCGACCCGGATTACCATTCACGGCTGCGATCCTCATCTGGAGGAATCGTTTCGATTTCAGCAGAATTGACAGAATTTTCCGGTCGGAT
>JAGOEH010000052.1 GCA_017997825.1 Candidatus Delongbacteria bacterium
CCCCTACCCCGCCAACTTCAATCCTTTTTTACAGGGAACGGCCCGGTACTGTCTCAGTGATACTACAGCCGCTATCTTCGCCGAATGGATTCCCACCATCCCCCGTGACGGTGATTACGCGGTATATATTTCGTATCAGCATTCATCCCAAAATGTGGATGATGCACATTATACGGTCCACCATACCGGGGGACAAACCCGCTTTTCGATCAATCAACAAATGGGCGGAAACACGTGGATCTATTTGGGAAAATTCAAATTCAAAGCCGGGCGGAATCCCTCGATCGGAAAGGTCAGCCTGAGCAATCTCAGCCGAACCCCCGGCCGGATAGTCAGTGCCGATGCCGTCCGCTTTGGCGGAGGAATGGGTACTATTATCAGGGGCGATTCGGTCAGCGGATACCCCCGCTTTGCCGAGGGTGCCCGGTATTATCTACAGTATGCCGGTATGCCCGATACTCTGATTTATAATCTTAACCGGAACCGTAATGATTATAATGATGATTACCAAAGCCGGCCGGAATGGGTTAACTATATGAAGGGTAATCCTTTTGGCCCCAATGTAAATCGATCGGTTCCAGGTCTGAGTGTTCCGATCGACCTCAGCCTGGCCTTTCACACCGATGCCGGAATCGATACCAGCGACAATACGATCGGTACCCTGATGATCTATTCTGTGGAGGATTATACCAAACAGCTCCGATTCCCCGACGGTATGTCCCGAATGGTCAACCGTGATCTGGGAGATTTGATTCAAACCCAGATTGTCCAGGACATCCAAACATTGTATGATGCAAACTGGCAGCGGCGGCAACTGATGAACGCCGGATACAGTGAGGCATCCCGTCCCAATGTCCCGGCCTGTTTGTTGGAATTGCTGTCCCACCAAAACTTTCGGGATATGCAGTTGGCTCTCAATCCGCGCTTCCAATTCGATGTCGCCCGATCCATTTATAAAGGCATGCTGAGATTCTTGAGCTTCCAGGCTCAACGGAATTATGTGGTCCAGCCCCTGCCGATATCCCATCTGTACTCCTTTTTCAGTGGTCCCGGTCAGGTTACCCTGCGCTGGAGTCCGGTCACCGACCCCTTGGAGCCGACGGCTATTCCCGATCGTTACGTTGTCTATGTTCAGCAGGGATTGAAAGCCGGATTCGATAATGGAACCGTGGTTCATCAACCCGAGATTGTCGTTCGGAATCTGGTTCCCGGGATGATTTACAGTTTTAAGATTACCGCCCTGAATGAGGGCGGGGAAAGCTTTCCCTCCGAAATCATTTCGGTCTGTCGACAATCGGACTCCCGTTCTCCCATTCTGATTGTCAACGGCTTCGACCGGGTGGAAGCTCCTTATGCTCTCTCCGCTCCCGGAATCAAAGGGTTCTGGGAATTACAGGATCCCGGTGTTCCCGATCACGTTATGATGAACTATGTCGGCACTCAGTATGACTTCAATCCTTCCTCCCCTTTCAAAAACAATGATGCCCCGGGGCATGGAGCCAGCCAGAGCGGGAATGAAATCAGGATTGTGGCCGGAAATACCTTCGATTTCGGACGGATCCATGGTCAGGCCATTCAACAAGCCGGCTGCTCGTTTGTCGGCTGCAGCGATGAAGCCCTCATGGATGGAAAGATTGATCCGAAACCCTATGCCATCATGGATCTGATTTTGGGATTGGAGAAAGAGTGCCAACGCCCGGAATCATCAAAATCGGCTCAGGTCTATACCGCCATTAACGCCAACTATCAGGTTTTCCCTCCTAAAATGCAACAAGCGATTCGATCCTTTCTGGAAGATAAAAAAGGACTCATGGTATCAGGGGCCTTTATCGGTTCCGATCTGTGGAAAAACAATTCCCCAGCGGATATCAAGTTTTCAAAAGAAGTACTTAAAATGGAATGGATTACGCATCATGCCGCTGTTTGTGGGGAGGCGGTGTCGGTGGATTCGGCCTTTTATCCGACCCGGAATCCGATCCGGTTCAACACCACATTCTGTGACAGCCTGTATGCCGTTAAATCCCCGGACGCCATTCAGCCGGTCAACGGAGGGAAAATCATTCTGCGCTATGGTGAAAACCAATTCAGCGCCGGTATTGCTTATCGAGGCTCTTATGCCACGGTTTTACTGGGATTTCCCTTTGAAAGCATCCTGGATGCCGAAACCCGTCGCCGGCTGATGGAAGCCGTCATCAACCATCTGTCCGGTAGCGAAACTCAGCCTTAACCGAACAGAATATGGCAGATAAAAACAGCGGTCAGAATTCCGGCCGCTTCCGAAATCAATCCGGTCCAAAGCGAATGGCGGATATTCTTGATATTGACTACACCATAATACAGCGCCAGGATATAAAAGGTGGTTTCCGAACTGCCGTAAAATGCGGAAGCCATTAGGCCGATAAATGAATCGGGACCATGAACGCTGATCAATTCCGTCATGATTCCAATCGAACCGCTGCCTGACAGGGGACGCATCAAGGCCATCGGCAGGACCTCGGAGGGCATTCCGATCAGATTGGTCAAAGGCCTAAGAACTTTGCTCAGCAAATCCATGCATCCGCTGGCTCTGAAAACCGCTATTGCCACCAGCATGGCAACCAGATAAGGAATAATGCGGACCGCCACATCAAATCCCTCTTTGGCGCCCTCAATCACCATATCATAGATTTTAACCTTCTTGAGGTAACCGTAAATCAGAAAAACAGCAAAAATAAGCGGAATCGCCAATACCGAAATCAAACTAAATACCGTCTTGATTCCTTCAATTCCGATCAGCATGTGCAGCAGGAACAATCCGCCATACAGCAAAATAAAAAAAGGTAGAATATACAGGGCCAGCTTAGTGAGCGGGACCATCGGGGGATTAGTCGGATCCCGAAAGGCCGGAATGCGTTCCAGAATCTTGGCACAACTGATCCCGACCAGCGTAGCCATACTGGCGGCAATAAAGGAAGCCATAATAATGATAGTCGGATTCTGAGAACCCATCGCCGCCCGAATCGCTATCACCTGAGTCGGAATCATCGTCAATCCGGCTGTATTGATGGCTAAAAAGGTAATCATGGGATTGGTGGCTGTGCCCGGATGCGGATTGACCTTCTCCAACTCATTCATGGCCTTCAATCCAAACGGGGTGGCGGCATTCCCAAGCCCCAACACATTGGCCGATATATTCATCACAATATGTCCAACCGCCGGATGATCGGGGGGTAATTCCGGAAACAACAATTTGACCGCCGGCCTGACAAACCTGGCAATCAGGTTGATCAATCCCGCTTCCTGGGCCACCCGCATAATCCCCAGCCAGATAGCCATAATTCCGATCAGACCGATGGCAATCATCACAGCGGTATCGGCCATCTCCAATAATCGATCCACCACCAGACGCATCTTTACAAAGTAAATATCCTGAAAAGACAGTTTGACCGACCATTCCGCCTGCCCATCCGATAATCGATTCATTGTAATCCGGCCAATCATATACTGAGATTCCTTGGATTGAGTCTCGGCAATGCTCTTCCAGCGGGCCGGCATCAGCGGATGCTTCTTCAGAATATAGATACTCCCCTCGGCCGTTCCCGGCTTTGCCAGAGTATAAGCCGGCAATTCAATACTCGGGGTGCTGATCTCCGATTCTGTCCGATAGAAGGAATGATAATAGGACTGAGAAACCCGAATTACTCCGTTCCGTTTCTCCATCCCCTGTTCCAGCGTTGAATCACTTCCGATAAACGATGCTTCAAAGGGAACCCGATTCTTGTACCGATTGGATCCGACATCCCATACATCCAATCCTATTGCTACCATTATGCTTCCAACTACCATCCAAAACCAGACCTTATTCAGCATGAATGACCTCCATTTGGGGATAAATGTTGATTCCTTACGCCAACGATCACATCTGAACCTCAACCTCTCGTAGTTTAACCCCTTCCATCACAAGGATCATCCCTCCCCCTTGTCTCTATTCCGGGGGTGATCATCCCTTCCCAGGTCCTTCCTGACAAATCCTTTCATCGATCGAGAGGCATTCACTCCAAATTTGAACCAATATATACCTTCCTTTGAAAATATCAAGCTGAATTTAGTCAATCCATCAAAATTTAAAAAAAGGACTTGACATCCATCCATAAAATCATTACTATAGAAACTATGGAAACAAATTTCGTTTCTTTGGTTTATATCCCTTATTCAGGAGACCATCATGATTGACCGTCAGCATCGTTACCACCAAATTTTAGAGTATGCCGGCAAGCTATTTTTTGCCGAAGGATTCAATAGAATAACCATCGATGAACTATGTTCCGATTTGGGTATCAGTAAAAAAACGTTTTATCAGTTATTCCCTTCCAAAGAGGAATTAGTGAGAAGCGTAATCCGGGATAAACAGAACCGGATCAAAGACGAAATCGAAGCCATTATGGCAAACCCACCGGGAAGCCAGCTCAAGCTGTTTCGACAGATCATCAGCATTATTTTGGGCAACTTATCGGTCATCAGCCGCAAGTTCCTCAATGATCTTCAGAAATATACCCCGCATATCTGGATCGAGGTTGATCAATTCCGGCGTAAGTTCGTTTTTACTCATATTGAGAAGATTTTTCATCAAGGTTTTCAACTGGGTTTATTTCGAAAGGATTGGAATGAGGATCTGGTGATTTATTTTTACCTGAATGCCATTCTTGGATTCATCACTCCCGAGATGTTGTCCCAAACGAACTTTCCTTTGACCGTAATTATCGAAACCATTAACCAGGTTATGCTGGAGGGATTGTTGACTGAAGAGGGGAAGCGGATATTTTATGAAATAAAAGCCGGATCTGATGGATATGGCATGAAGCATTCGGAGGAAAAAAGTGAAGAAAAAGTGGTTGATCGTGATAGTCATCACCGCAATCATGCTGGTATTGATGGAAATCTGGATAGAACGGGAAATTGATCGTGAATTATCTGAAACGCCATAAGGAGAAACTATGAAAACGATTGGATTAGCCGGTATTGCCATGATAATGCTCATCATGGCTTGCACGGGAAATCGTTCCGTGGATCAGATCAGCGCCTCCGGAACGATTGAGGCGACGGAGGTAAGGGTTTGTTCGAAGGTGAATGGGGAGTTGATCCGGGTTGTCCGGGATGAAGGCAGTGAGGTCATGCCGGGTGATACGATTGCCGTGATTGATCACAGTATGTTTGATATTCAGATGGAACAGGCCCAGGCCGTCTATCGATTGGCTGAAGCCCAGTATGAATTGGTACTCAAGGGTGCGCGTCATGAGGATTTGAATTTGGGGGGGGAGCTATTGAAACAAGCTGAGGCCAATTTGGAGATCGCCCGTAAAGATTTTGAACGGATTCAAGCCCTGTTTGACAGTCAGAGTGTAACATCCAAAATGAGGGATGATGCGGAAGCCCGCTATAAAATTGTTTTATCCCAGTATGAATCGGCGCGGCAATCCTTGCAGAAACTGAGGAATCTGGCCAGGCCGGAGGAGATCAGATCGGCCAAGGCTCGTCTTGATCAAGCCGCTGCCGCTGTCAGCCTGATTGCCAAAGGTATCCGTGACTGCCATGTGGTAGCGACTCAAGCCGGTTTGATCTCGCAGCGTCCCTTTGAAGTCGGAGAGCTGATCACTCTGGGGGCTCCCATCGCCGTCATCACCCATTATAATCCCTTGGACCTGCTGATCTATGTCAATGCCATTGAACTGGGGTATATCAAACTGGGACAGGCCGCCGAGGTTTCCATCGACAGCTATCCCAACCGGATCTTTCCGGGGCGGGTCGTCTATATCGCTTCTGAAGCTGAATTCACTCCTAAAAACGTCCAGACCCAGGATGACCGGGTCAAACTGGTTTACAAAATTAAGATCAAGGTCGAAAACCCGGAAGGATTTCTTAAATCGGGCATGCTGGCCGACGCAAAAATCCTGATCCATGGTCGATGAATATGGAATCCGTTATTGTTGAAACCCGGGAATTATGCCGGAATTTCGGAGATATCATCGCTGTCGATCGATTGGATTTGGCCATTCATCCGGGTGAGATGTTCGGTCTGGTGGGACCGGATGGGGCCGGAAAAACCACTACTATCCGCATGATGTGCGGGATTGTGTCACCATCCTCCGGCCAAATCCGGGTGATGGGAACAAGCGATCCTCGTCGGATCAAACCCCATATCGGCTACCTGTCACAAAAATTCAGTCTGTATGGGGATCTGACAGTCGATGAGAATATCCGTTTTTTTGCCGAAATCCATCAGGTCAGCCATTTCCAGCAACGTCGAGATGAATTGCTGGAGTTTACCCGATTGACGCCCTATCGAACCCGGTTGGCGGATCGATTGTCCGGGGGGATGAAACAAAAGCTGGCCTTAGCCTGTACCCTGATCCATACCCCTCAAATCATCTTTCTGGATGAACCGACTACCGGTGTCGATCCGGTTTCACGCCGGGATTTCTGGAAGATTCTGTCCAATCTGACCAAGACCGGAATCACCATCATCATGACTACTCCCTATTTGGATGAAGCGGAACGATGTCATCGGGTCTGCCTGATGCACCAGGCTCATAATCTGATTACCGATACACCGCAGGCGATCAAACAAACCATTCCCGGTGGAATGGTCGAGGTAATTTGCCGTCCGGTCCGAAACGCCTTGATGATTCTAAAATCTCACCCTTTGGTCCGCGATATTCAGCCTTTCGGGGATCGGATCAATATTCTGATATCAGATCCGACTCACGATCTGCCGGAATTGATCCGAGTTTTGGAATCCAATCGGATTCAAATCTTGAATCAACGTTTAATTCCTCCCTCATTGGAAAGTGCTTTTATCTGGCTGATCAATCACCACCGGAATGATAATCAGGATTCCACTCACCCTTCATCAATGAGGTTATCATGAAACGTTATTTTTTTCTGTTTCTTATATTATTATTGTCAACCTATATCTCGGCTGATTCTCATCTGATGCCGCTCAGTCTTGAAAAGGCTTTGGAATTAGGGATCAAAAACAGTCGTCAGCTTCAAATCAGCCGTTCCCAATCGATTGTCGCCGAAGCCAACTATCATGAAACCGGAACCTATCTGCTGCCTTCGCTTCGATTCTCGGCATCCGCCCTCAGCCTGAGTGAAGAACAACCTTTTGAAGTCGATCTGTCTTCTCTCATCCCTGGGCTTTCACGTATTCAACTGGGTGAGAGTATTACCCACAGCTATTCGCTCCGTTTTTCCGTTCAACAACCGCTGTTTACCGGAATGAAACTGATCAATGCCCGCCGAGCAGCCCGCTATCAATCCGAATCAGCCGAGTGGGAAGTTAAATTGGCTGAACGGGAACTGAAATATCAAATCGAATCGGCCTATTGGAATCTTTATCAGGCCATTCAGATCGAGAACCTGATCAATGAGACCATTCTCCAGCTCCAATCCCATCTGACGGATATCGAAAACTATCTGCAGCAGGGGTTAGCCACTCAGAATGAGGTTTTGAAAATCAAAACCCATCTTTCTCAGGTTCTTATCCGGCAGATTGAAGCCTCCAACACAATCCGTCTGGGAATGAACGCGCTCAACAGTCTTATCGGACTGCCATTGGATAATGAGCTGGAATTGACCAGTCAGATCATCAGCCGGAACATACCGGCCGATCCATTGCCGGTAATGATCGATTATGCCCTTCATCATCGACCGGAACTCAAATCGCTCCAGGCGGCTATTCAAGCCGGAAAGGCCGGAATCCGGATCGCCCAGTCCGGTTGGTGGCCGCAGATAGCGTTGATCGGCAATTACACCTATGCTAATCCCAATACCAGAATCATTCCGCCCCGAGACCGATATGATGATACCTGGGATGTGGGTATCTATCTGACAATGGATCTTTGGAATTGGGGTCTTCCCCATCATCAATCGGTTCAGGCCAAAGCAGTGCTTAATCAGGTCACCATGGGATATCGCCAGATGGAAGATGCCATCACCCTGGAAGTCACTCAGGATTATCTGAATGCCCTGAAATGCGGTCAAAAAATCAAAGCGGCCCGCTTGGGGGTTGAACAGGCCGAAGAAAACTACCGGGTTACCCAGCAAAAATTCAAAAATGGCATTGTCATCAACTCGGAGCTGTTGGATGCCGAAACTGCACTTCTGTCGGCCCGTACGGCGTTGACCCAGGCGATGGTCGAGGATGAAATTGCCGGGATTCGACTCAGCAAATCCTCAGGCCAAAACTGGTAAGGAAGGATTAACCATGACGGACTACGTCATTGAAGTCAAGGATCTGTGTAAGCGTTTTGGGGCTTTTACGGCCGTCGATCAGATCTCTTTCACCGTCGAACGGGGTGAGATATTCGGATTCCTGGGGGCCAATGGAGCCGGAAAATCAACCACTATCCGGATGCTGTGCGCCCTGCTCAATTCCACCTCCGGCCATGCCCGGGTCGGGGGGTATGATATCAACCATGAACCTGAAAAGGTTAAATCCAGTATCGGCTATATGTCTCAGCGATTTTCCCTGTATGATGATCTGACTATCCGTGAAAATATTGAATTTTTCGGCGGCGTTTACGGATTGGATCATCATCGTTTGAAGCAGCAGATGGAATGGGTAATGAGGATGGCGGATATTCGGGGACAACAGGATCGGCTGACACGGGACTTGCCGGGAGGCTGGAAACAACGGTTGGCCTTAGGCTGCGCGCTACTCCATCAACCCCAGATTGTTTTCCTGGATGAGCCCACCGGAGGAGTCGATCCCATTTCCCGCCGCAATTTCTGGGAAATCATCAATCAACTCTCCGAACAGGGGATTACCATTTTTGTCACCACGCACTACCTGGATGAAGCTGAGTACTGTAATCATATCAATTTTATCAATGCCGGCCGGATCGTGGCGGCCGGAAGTCCCTACGAGCTTAAAACCACTTGCCTGATCCATCCGATACTGGAAATCGATTGCGACTCCGCGATTGAGGCTATTGATGTCCTGCAGCCTCAAGATTGGGTCATCGATGTTTCGGTTTTCGGTACCCTAATCCACTTAACCCTGCCCCACCAATTTCCCGATGGTGAACAACGGATCCGATCCATTCTGTCAGACCATGGAATCCAAGTTCACCATATTACTTCAATTCTTCCATCCTTGGAAGATGTATTTATTCATTTGATTGAAAATAAAACCCATAATCAGGATCGATCATCATGATGAAACGAATCCGAGCTGTAATGAACAAGGAAATTCATCAAATATACCGAGATCGTCGAACGCTTGGCTTGCTTCTGTTCATCCCGGCTTTTCTGTTGTTTATGTTCGGTTACGCTCTCAATCTGGATGTCAACCATATTTCACTAGCGATTTATGATCAGGACAAATCTCAAACCAGTTATGAATTCTATCAATCATTCCTTCAATCCGGGTATTTTGATTTATGCCGTTATCTATCCGATCCCCGAGAGATTGACCGCTTGATGGCCGGAAATGAGATCAAAGCGGCCATCATCATTCCGGCTGATTTTTCCAATCGACTCTTGAAAGGAAGAACCCCAACCATCCAGTTTATTATCGATGGATCCAACTCCAATACCGCTAACACCGTTTACGGATATATGAGCGCCATCAGTCTCAATTTTTCCAGCCGGATTATCCTGCAGGGCCTTTTAAAAACCGGGCGAGCCAACCAGTTCAGCCGGATTGAGTTTAAACCCCGAATATGGTTCAATCCGGAACTCAAGACGGTCCGATCTCTGGTCCCGGGTTTGATTGCTTTTATTCTTACTGTCGTGGCCGTGATTTCAACCTCCCTATCCATCGTGAGAGAAAAAGAACGGGGGACCATGGAACAGATCTTGGTATCCAGTCTCAATCCATTTGAATTGGTGATTGGAAAGCTGATTCCCTATATTGTTGTATCATTGGTATCGACCATCATGATTCTATTGGTGGGATATTTTCTGTTTGGAGTAGCGGTCAAGGGGAGTTTGATCCTTTTATTTTCCGTCATTATCCTGTTTCTGTTTTCATCGTTAGGCATGGGTCTGATCATTTCCACCATGGCAGATACCCAACAGATTGCCTTTTTGATCTCTGTCATTATCTCGATGCTACCGACCTTTGTGCTCTCGGGATTTATGTTTCCACTGCGCAATATTCCCATCCCGATACGCTTGATCAGTTACAGTCTGCCTTCCACCTATTTTCTGAAAGCCATCCTGGCCATTATGCTTAAAGGTGTTGGAATCGCCGCTATCTGGAAAGAGATGGTATTTTTGCTGGGATTCACAACCGTAGTGACAGGGTTGAGCATGGTGATTCTGAAAAAAAGAGAGGCTCTTTAATGCAAACCATCCTGCATATTATTCGCAAGGAATTTCTTCAATTGCGACGCGATCCGAGAATGTTCCCCATTCTGTTTCTGGCACCGATCGCTCAGTTCATCTTTCTGGGATATGCCGCCAACCTGGATGTCAAATCGATCCCTTTTGTGGTGCATGATCAGGATCGAACTAAAACCAGTCGTGATTTTATTACCCAATACGCTAATTCCGAATATTTTTCACTGGTTGATAATTGTGACTATATGGATCAGGTTGATGATTGGATCGATCAGAGCAAAGCCAATTTAGCCATTCTGATTCCCCGCGGATTTGAACAGGATCTGCTATCCGGAGAAACCACCGAACTCCAAATCATTTCGGATGGTGCTGAAGCCAATTCCGCCACCATCGGATTGAATTATGCCGGCATGATCGCCTTACGCTATTCTCAACAGATCATTCTAAAAAAGCTCCAGCGGATCGGATATAGCCGGACCACGGCGATTGATTTTCAGCCCAGGATCTGGTATAACCCGGAACTCAAGAGCCGCTATTTCATGATTCCCGGGATTCTGGCTCTATTGTTGATGGTGATGACCATGATCCTGACTTCATTGGGGATTGTCAAAGAGAAGGAGATCGGGACTATGGAACAATTGATCGTGACCCCAATTAAATCCTATCAGTTGATCCTGGGTAAGCTTTTCCCCTTTGTGATCATTGGCGTGATCGATATCATTATGGTGGTGACTCTCAGTATTTTATGGTTTGATATTGCAATTAAAGGCAGCATTATCCTGCTTTTTCTGCTGAGTTTTGCCTTTCTGTTAACAACTTTAGGCCTGGGATTATTCATTTCAACGATTTCACGTACTCAGCAGCAGGCCATGATGACCTCGATTTTCTTTTTTATGATGCCGATGATGTTTTTCTCAGGATTTATTTTTCCGATTGAGAATATGCCGAAGATAATCCAGGGTATATCTTATTTATTACCATTGCGCTACTATTTTGTTATTATTCGGGGAATTTATCTGAAAGGGGCAGGTATCCTGGAACTATGGGACGAAACAGGGGCATTGTTATTGTTTGGATTGATGATTATGACGCTGAGCATCATCAAATTCCATAAAAAGCTGGACTGATCATCCGCCGGACAGGATTCGGTCTATTTCTTCCTGACTGATGATTTCGCCGCTACCGGCGCTTTCGAATTTCTTGGCTAATTCGTCAATATCGATTTCGGTATCTCCGCCGGCAGTATCAGGCTGAACGGTTTCCTCGCCTATTTCCTCACTCTGATTTTCATCCAGTGCGATCTCCTCATTCAATTCCTGAAACTCTTCCATGATTTCATCCTGATCCTCCATCAATTGATCGGTATCGGCCGGAGCAGAAGAGGAATTCAACTGGAGTTCTTTCTGAAGCTGTTCAAAAATATCATCACCGGATTCATCGGATTCCATGATGAGATCTTCCGGCTTGGGAATAGGGGGAGCAGGGGCGACTTTTTTAGGGGCGGGAGCTGGAACGGCTGGTTTGGTTTGTACTTTAGCCGCCGGGGCTTGTGGGGGAGGAGTGGGAGCGGCTTTGGGCGGCTCCGGTTTTGCAGCACTGGCTTTAGGTGATGCCGATGGTTTGGCAGTTCCGGGGGTGGCCGCTGCCTCTGATTTAACCGTCTGCTGCTGGTTTTGGAACATCATGTCCACTTCATGCTGTTCATGAGTTCGGTCGGAATAGGTAGCATTGCTGTCAAAAGCCTTGATCTTGATATCGTCTTTGACATCAAGCCCTTCAATATTAAAAGCCATCAGCACGTAGTTCAGACGCTCCACAATGGTTTTGATCAGGCTGTGAGCCTTGGCCAATTCCTGCGAGGTAATATCCTGAAACTGACACAGATTCAGAATTTCAAACAAATCATCAACATTATCATTGGCGTTGACATCCAGTTGTTTGATAATATCAGTCAGACTCTCCTGGTTCACCAGTTTGTCGGCCGTCATAATGATCAGATCTCGTTCGGTGGCTTTGATCTTGCCGAGAATACCCTTGTCCAGATTGGAGCTCTTGGCCCCGCGTGAGATTTCCAGAATATTCAATAACAGACTCTCAAACTTGGGGATTAGAGTCTCTTCCTCGGTTTGAAAATTGGTTTTCAGCCTCTTGGCGATGTCGGTGATCATATTCTGCCGTTCCATGATAATTTCTGATTTCTCAATGATCCCGGTAGCCGCTTTTTCGGTTTCCTTATCGATCTGATGAAGCTGAAGACGGGTTTCAATCCCCTTTTGAGCGGTTTTTTTTATCTCTTCCGTTACCTTCTGATAATTAACCAGATCTTCAGCAATCTTATTCTTAAATGACATCAGAAATGATTGAATGATTTCCCGACTTTTATCTGGAAGATTATTCAGAATGGAATTCATGGTTTCTCCCGCGTTAAAGTTTCGTTTACCTAATTAATCGGCCAATAAAAAATGAAACTTTAACAAAATGAAAGGGACTCAGGATAATTTTTCAATTTTCAACCGGATGAGCTGATCATTGACCTCAATGGATTTCATGTCGTCCGATGGATCGGAAAAAACGATCTGGGAGGCTAGGACTTCAGCCTGGAGGTAATCCCGGTAATTCAGGATGGCCTGCTGTAAATCAGGGGTAGCATGCCCCACAATACGGATTCGATCGGTCACATCCAGCTGTTCGTCTTTCCGGTGATTTTGGATCTGATGAACCAATTCTCTGACCAGACCTTCCTGGATCAGGTCGGGAGTCAGATGGGAATCCAGGGCGACAGTCAAAGTCCCTTCATTCTCTATGACCAGGTCCGCTTTTTCCTGACGGGCTACGATCATTTCATCGGAACCGATGGAGATGGTCTGTCCGTCAATCGTTAGAGAAATGGGATGGCCCATCAGGACTTGTTCTATTTTATCCTCACTCAGGGCTGCGATTTCGGTACTGATTATTTTCATCAACTGGCCATAACGAGGCCCCAGTGTTTTAAAATTGGCCTTGGCCGAAAAACTGACCAGGGCCGATTCATTCTCATCGAAAATGATCGATTTGACATTCAGCTCTTCTTTGATTAGATCGGTCATCTGGTTGAGTATCTCCCGCTCATCGTTCACTCGGGTTACCAAATGGATTCCAGCCAGGGGTTGGCGGATTTTCAGGTTATGTTTGATCCGAAGAGAGCGGCCCATCGAGACGGCTTTCTGGACCAATGCCATCTGATTTTCCAGCGGATAATCCCGGGCCTGGAGATCAGCCGACGGGAAATCGGTCAGATGGATACTCTCCGGCATGGCATCGGTTTTAAGATTGAGATAGATGGCTTCACTGATGAAGGGGACAAACGGCGCCATCAACTGAGAAAGCTTCAACAGCACGGTATACAGGGTATGATAAGCATCATTCTTATCCTGATCATTCTCCGATTTCCAGAATCGCCGCCGAGAACGTCGAATATACCAGTTAGTCAGCAGATCGATAAAATCCAGAAGAGAGGATACGGTTTTCTGAAGATCATACTGATCCATGCTCTGATTGACATCATCGATCAGTTTATTTAATACCGAAATAATCCAGCGGTCCAATTGATGGGGTGAACGGGAATAATTCGGATCCGGTACCCAGTGATCGATTCCGGCATAGGTAGCTAAAAAAGCGTAGCAATTCCAGAATGGGATCAAAATTGTCCGCAGGATCTCCTTGACTCCCTCTTCCGTGAACCGCAGATCTTCAGCCCTCACCACCGGAGAACTGACCAGATAAAGCCGCAAGGCATCGGCTCCGTAACGGTTGATAATGAATTCGGGCTCCGGATAATTTCTGAGGCGCTTACTCATTTTCTTACCGTCTTCCGCCAGGATCAATCCGTTGACGATCACATTCTTGAAGGCTGGTTTCTGAAACAGGGCCGAGGAGATCACCACTAAAGTATAGAACCATCCCCTCGTCTGATCCAAGCCCTCGGCAATAAAATCAGCCGGGAAATGGCGTTCGAATTTTTCTTTATTCTTGAATGGATAATGGTTCTGAGCATAAGGCATGGAGCCGGACTCAAACCAGCAGTCAAAGACCTCAGGAATCCGTTTCATGGTTTTACCGCAAACCGGACATGGAACAACCACTTCGTCGACCACATGTTTATGCAGATCGGTTAAGCGAATACCGCCGGCTTCTTCCAGCTCTTTGATGCTTCCAAAGGCTTTGAGTTGGCCGCAAGAACAACGCCACACCGGAATGGTAGCTCCCCAGTAGCGATTACGACTGATGGCCCAATCGCGGGCATTTTCCAGCCACTTGCCGAACCGGCCTTCCTTTAGATGAGCCGGAACCCAATTGATTTGACGATTGGAAGCCAGCATCTGTTCCTTGATCCGATCGATCCGGACAAACCAGGTCGAGATAGCCTTATAAATCAATGGGGTGTCGCAACGCCAGCAATGCGGATAATTATGGGTAATCTGTTCCCGTTTGACCAGTTTCCTCTCCTCTTTCAGACGACGGATAATCAGCGGATCGGCCTCTTTGACCGCCATTCCCTGATAATCCCCTACTTCGGCCGTAAACCGCCCCTCATCATCGATTGGAGCTACCAACGGGATACCGTTTTCCCGACATACATTAAAATCATCCTCGCCAAACGCGGGTGCAATATGAACAATTCCGGTTCCATCCTCTGTCGATACAAAATCGGCTGCAATCACCCGAAACGCTCCCTGAGCGGATTGTGAGGCAAAATAGGGTAAAAGCGGTTCATACCGCAATCCTACCAACTCACTTCCCTTCAAGGTTTCAATGATTTCATACTCCTCGGCTTTTCTGTAATAGGCTGGAATGCGTTCCTGGGCTATAATATAAATTTCGTCATGATCGCGTACCTTTATATATGTAATGTCTTTCCCCACCGCCAGCGCCAGATTGGAGGGCAGAGTCCAGGGGGTGGTTGTCCAGGCTAGAATATAGGTCGCCGGCTGATCTTCGAGCTTGAAACGGACTGTAATAGCCGGATCCACCGTTTCACGGTACCCCTGGTTGGTTTCAAAATTGGATAACGGGGTGGAACAACGGGGACAGAATGGAAGAACCTTATAACCTTCGTAAATCAACTCCTTGTCCCACATCTCTTTGAAAACCCACCAGATCGATTCCATATAGGAGGTATCCATCGTTTTATAATCATGCTGAAAATCGACCCAGCGCCCCATCCGGTGAACGGTCTTCTCCCATTCGGAGGTGTAACGCAGGACAATTCCCCGGCAGGATTCATTGAACTTTGAAATTCCATAGTCCTCAATCTGTTTTTTTCCACTCAAATTCAATTCTTTTTCCATTTCATATTCCACCGGCAACCCATGGCAGTCCCAACCGAAACGGCGCTCGACATAGTTGCCTTTCATGGTCTGATAACGGGGAATAATATCCTTGAGGGTTCCAGCCAACAGATGTCCATAATGAGGTAAACCCGTAGCAAAAGGCGGCCCGTCATAAAACACAAATTCATTCTGAATGTCTCTTAAATCCAGCGATTTTTTAAAAATGGCCTGTTCATCCCAGAATGCCAAAATCTTGGTTTCGATTTCCGAAAAATCAATTTTATTACGAGTTTCAGTAAACATAGCTTCTACTCCTTGTTCCGTTCGGATTGATCGAGGCCGGATTGAGATTTAAGAATGGATTTAAAAGGCTGAAAAGTCGATGGATGGGATGAGCTATAATTCTTCCATTCCTCTTGATGAGGATCGGCAATACTCATAACAATCTGGCGCCGAATCGGATCGATGTCCTTGATTGTCAAATCAATCAAACTATTAACCGCCATCTCTTTGATTGTAATGAAGTTCTGTTTTTCTACTTCACTCTGAGGTAGAAAACCCTGGAGCTGATCATTAACCTGAACCAGAAATCCACCACTGATGATCCGCGTAATCCGGGCCTGAATCTTCTTCCCCACCGGGTAATCCTGGGTAATCTCCTGCCAATCGGTTTGACGGTTTCCTTCTCGTTTCAGCAAGGCTGTTGGATGAACCGGATCCAACGTGATCCGGGTGACTTTCACTAACAGCTCGTCACCAATTGAAAAAAGATCCGTAATCTTCTTGCCGGATAATGTCATCTGTAAATCACTATTGGGTAGAAAACCAATAATTCGATCGGCCAGCTCCACCAATACTCCATTATCCAGAAATTTTGAGATCCGGCCCGGGTGGATCTCATCCGGATTTTTTTGCCATTCAGCTTGAAAGCTCTTCCATCGCTGATAATTTTCGATCTGTAAATACTCTTTTCGGGATACAACCAGCGTGTTGCTGCTTTTATTATATTCGATAATGATAAAATAGGAATCCTGATTACGATATAATGAGGGATCCTCCACATAAGCCATATCGATATGGGATACCGGGCAAAAAGCGGATTTCCCCATCAGATTGACTCTCACGCCTCCCTTAACAACCTCGGTAATCTTTCCTCTGACAGGAATTCTCTGATTGAATGCATTACGCAGATCATCCTCAGCCAATTGCTTTTTATTCATGACCTGACTGACCTGGATGGAGTCACTGCTGATACGGCTTACAAAGACCGGAATGGTTTCGCCGATCTTAAATTTACGATTTTGGTATTCAGGGGATAACTCACGGATCGGAAGAATAGCGTCGTTTTTTTCCTGGATGTCCAAAAAAATATACTCATTGGATACCAAGATAATGGTACCGGTGATTTTATCCCCGGGTCTCAGTCTGTTCATTTTAAGCTCAACCCTTTCATTTTATAATCGAGTAAATCAGCCAGACCCCCAGAAAAAGGAATACAGTGGCCAAAACAATTTCGATTTTATCCAAATACTTTTTCCAGATTTCACTGAGTTTGTGAGATGAAAAACCGGAATAAACCAGCATAAAAATCACAACCAGCGGAACGATGAACATCAAATTATAGAGAAAGAGCAGGAATAGTCCCCTGACGCGGTAAACCGGATGATGGACTACGAAGGTGATGGTCGGCAGATAAACCTGACCGGTACAGGCCAGTTCAAAAATAGAAACAAAAAAACCGATCACGATGGCCCCGAGCGAGAGGTGGCTGGTCTTGGTTTTGTCCCTGATGATCTGATGAATTTTCTGTTTTACCTTTTTGGGGAGTTGGAGGGCAATCTGGTTTTCCTGTCCTTGTTTAACCTTGAAATAATTGTAGAGTGAGATGATTGAAAGAGCAACCGCCAAAATACCGGTTACTCCGATAATAATCCGGGATACCAATTCGAAAACCCTTAGATAGATCAGGACTTCCAATGTCCCCAGACCGATCAGGAAATAGGTCAGGAAAACAGCGAAACTGAAAGATGAACCGACGATCAGGATATCCCGCTTTTTGCGTCCCATGAAACCAAGGTAGGAAACAAAAAAAATGATAGTGGTAAAGGCGCAGGGATTAACCCCATCGAATAGACCAGCCAGAACAATAGCCAGAATTCCAAAGCTTTTAAAACGGGTAATGATATCATCAGCCGAACCGGTGGTCAGTTGACGGGCCTCCTCCAGCTTATTTCCGCAACCGTTCGCCTGGTAATTTTCAACAATCCTTATGATCCGGCTGTCCGTGGCTTGCTCATTAATCAGGAACGAATCCCCGATAAACAAAGCCGGAGTTACCAGATGAAACTCATCCTCTACCTGGTAAACCTGATTGAAAGCCTCCAACAATGATAAATCTTCACTGACTTTATCGCTGAAACGGGATATTTTGATCTGGGGATACTTACCGGTCAGATAATCCAAGCATTTTTCCACCCGG
>JAGOEH010000053.1 GCA_017997825.1 Candidatus Delongbacteria bacterium
AATATGACGCCACACTGTATCACCATATCGATAACAATTTCGGACCCAATCCTGACCTGGACAAAATAATCTGGAGCCAGGAGAACCCTGCCGATCCGGCCACCTGGGGCTGGACCACCGCCGACACCCTCTTCCTCCACCTGATCCGAGCCTGCCACCTGCGCGGTATGAAAATCATCATCGACGGCGTATTCAATCATACCGGAACCGCCTTCTGGGCCTTCCAGGACATCCTGAAAAACAAGCAACAATCTCTCTATAAGGATTGGTATACCATTACCCGATGGGATGATCCCCTGACACCCCAAGATGAATTCGATTATGCCGGCTGGTATGGGATCAAGGATCTGCCGGAACTGACGGAAACCGAGCAGGGATGGATACCCCCTATCCGTGATCACCTCAGGGCCGTGGTCAAACGCTGGATGGATCCGGACGGCAATGGCGATCCCTCCGATGGAATCGACGGATGGCGGCTGGATGTGGCCGATATGGTCAAGCTCGAATCATGGAAAGAATTTCATCGGTGGGTCAAGAGTATCAATCCCAATGCCTATCTTACCGGTGAGGTATGGTGGCAGGATTGGGCCCATAACGGCATGTACAATGCGGCACCCTGGATGCAGGGAGATTGCTTCGACGGAGTCATGAACTACCGCTTCGCCCGAGCCGCCGTCAACTGGTGCGCATCCAAACAGAACAAGATCCGGACCCGCAATTTCGTGGATTCACTCCAGGCCATCTACCAGGACTATCATCCCGATCATGTCATGGTTCTCCAGAATCTTTACGACAGCCATGACGTCGACCGCCTCTCCTCTCAGATCATCAATCCGGACCGATGGTACGACCACCTGGCCGGCTATAAAGACAACAAACAGTATGAAATCCGCGCTCCCCGGAACACCGAAATGCAAATACTCAGAATGATGGTCGCCCTTCAATTCTCATTACCCGGCGCCCCCATGATCTATTACGGCGATGAGGCCGGCATGTGGGGCGGCGATGATCCGGACTGCCGTAAACCCATGGTTTGGCCCGATCGGATCTATGACGACGAAAAAGCCCATCCTGATCATCGGGAACGCCCAAGCGACCCGGTCCGCTTCGATACCGGCCTCTTCGACTGGTACCGCCGCCTGATCGCCATCCGCCGGGCCGAACCCAGCTTATCCCGCGGCGATATCCAGTTCCTCCAAATCAACGACTCGGATGACCTGCTGGTATTCAGCCGCACCTTCAATTATCAGACTTGTTTCGTCATAATCAACAACCGATCCCAATCCCAGACCTGCACCCTGGATCGCTCGCTTTTCAAACCACTGCAGCAGGTCCGTGACCTGATCACCCAGAGCAACTACCCGGTCACCGATTCCCTGGTGACCTTCTCCCTGGATGCCTATCAGGTCTTAATTCTCAAATAACCGGATCAAGGCCGACGCCGCTTCTTCCGGGCCGCGGCTCTCATATCCGGGAACACCCAAACGGGTCCGCAACTGTCCCACATAGATTCCGGATTCGAAAAACTGACGGAAATACCGGGCTGCCAGTTCATCGTGAATCCCCCGGTACTGCACCGGCCCAAATATATTGGCAAAATAGGTATGGACCAGCCCGGTCAGTGTCGTCGTCCCCTTACTCATCACCGCTCCATCGCGGAAAACACCGATGGCCTGCTCCGGACTTCCGAATTGCTGAACAATCGGATGGTCCTCATCAATATCCTCATAGTTGTTGGCATACAAAATATAATCCACCCGGTGTCCCCTGATCAGGGTCTCAAACGACGTGACCGGCAAAATGATCCGGGCATTGACCTGACTGGGATTGATGATGATGGTCCGGTCAATCTGACCGAATGCGAATCCGGACTGCAGATCATCCAGACGCAGGAACGCCCCGATCTCGGTCCCATAACCGATCACATTCCCCTTGGCATCGATCTGGAGCGATCCCATATCATCGGCGATAATCACCAGATCCTGGATATGGGATTCACCCAGCAAACGGAAGGCCTCCAGGGTTTCCGATTTGCCGGCTCCGGTATCACCCATCAGCAAAACCACCACCTCCCGATTCCCCTTCAGGATAATCTTGACCAACGCCCCGTGGAACGGCATGACCCCTGATTTCATCTTGCGAATATTGTGCAGGGTCAACACCATTTTCTTCAGATACCCGAAATAGGCAAACTCCGGCCGGCCGGGTACCGCACCCACCAACATATCCTGCTCGCGATCCTCATAAAACACCGTGGGAAACCTATCGTAGTGATCCAGACTATCTCCCTGCACCCCATAGAAAAAAATGGCGTCCGGCTTATGCTCCATATCCCGGTTGTCCGCCAGCTCAAATAGGTTGCAGAGTGAAAATCCCAATTCGAAGAAGCATTGATGAAAATAGATATGGATCACCAGAGATCCCACTTTGGCCGGATAACACAGCCATTCATCCTTGTTGATCGTCATCCGTTCCAACGGATTGTGCTCAACGGCCTCGAACTTGCCTGAGCGCTTGTTGCTTCTCGTATTGATAACCAGCGGAGGGTATAGCAAAACCTGGCGGATCACCGGAATCTTGGCGATTTCCCGGTACAAAGGAGAGTCCAGGTGATTCGGCTGAGGAAGGGCTATGGCCGATATCTCCGCTCCAGCCGCTACCTGCCGGTAAATCCGGGGATGACATCCCGAAATATTCTCCTCAATATCCCGATAGGCCTGCCGAATCAGGTGGGTCAAACTCTCGATGGTATGATTGAAGGTTCGGTAAGGACGCTTATCCAGTACATCCCCCTCCGAATCACAAATCACATACCGGTCAAAATTCCGCCAAAAATTATACACATACTCCACAAAATCCATCAAAACCTGACGATTTGTCAATAGATAATCCGATCCCTTGACCAGGTTGGGAATCAGCTCGATCGGCATTTTGAGCAAAAACTGCAGCACCTGCATCAGGGTGGCGGTATTCTCGGGCGTGACCCGATTATCTTTCATCACCCCCAGCAAAATCGAGTTTTTCTGTTTCAGATGATCGACACACTGTTCCAGCACCGCCTGAAACAATGCGCTGGACAGAATCTCATCCGCCGTTTCACACATGCGGTTCTTAACGGTGATAATCACCTTCTTTTCAAGCAGACGATAGGTGAGATTCATAATTTTCTCCTTACCACTTACAGCTTTAAATTCAGCACCGGACTTATCCGGATCGGCCGGGCCCCTTCGAACGGAACCGGCCGCCGGATCGCTAATATATTATCCCAACCGCCGTTTGTCAACAGAGAACTGGCACCTGCCTCCTCCATCCACTCAAAATGTCGCATAATCATCATCATTATTCAATAAATATCAGGCACAGCCTTGTAACTCCCCGCCGGATAATCCTTATAAAAGCATCTTGACTTTTTCTCATTTATTATGTAATATGATTTTTGTGATGGAAAAGTCATGCTTGTGAATTTTTAACTTATTACAGGCTAATCGGATCCGATTTCTGCCAAGCATCAATCCGTGATCGGCCTGAACCGACAAGGATAAAACCATGAAAAACCTCAAATTGGCCGGCCGCAAAGATGAAACCCGCACCACCTTCAAGGTTGGTGAGGTCACGGTCGGCAAAGATTTTCTGGTGATCGCAGGTCCCTGCAGCGTCGAAAGCGAAAAGCAGACCCTGATTACCGCCCAACAAGTCAAAGAAGCCGGAGCCAACATGCTGCGGGGAGGGGCCTTCAAGCCGAGAACCTCACCTTATGCATTTCAAGGACTGGGACTCAAGGGACTCAAAATTCTGGAAAAAGCCAAGAAGGAAACCGGTCTCCCGATTGTAACCGAAGTCCTGGATACCCGCGATGTCTCATGGGTGTGCGAGTATGCCGACATTCTACAGATCGGGGCCCGCAATATGCAAAATTTTTCCCTGCTGAAAGAGGTCGGTAAAGCCGACAAGCCGGTTTTACTGAAACGGGGAATGTACTCCCCCCTGTCGGAATGGCTCAACTGCGCCGAGTATATCCTGAATGAGGGTAATCCCAACGTCATCCTGTGCGAACGCGGAATACGAACCATCGAAACCTATACCCGCAACACCCTGGATCTGAGTGCGGTCCCGGCCGTCAAGGAATTGACCCACCTTCCCATTATTGTTGACCCGACTCATTCGACCGGGCGAATCAGTCTGATCGAGCCGATGAGCCTGGCCGCCGTAGCCTGCGGGGTGGACGGATTGATTATCGAAGTCCATTATAATCCCTGCGAAGCTCTGTGTGATAAGGATCAAGCCCTTAACGGCGAGCAGTTTGCCCATATCATGAAGAATGTCAATGCCCTGCGTGAATTCTTAAAATCCCGGGAAAACTAAATGCCTCCCATCATACTGGGTGTGGCCGGTAATCCTGTGCTGCACAGCCGCAGTCCCGAATTATTTCGACACGCCCTGGATCATTATAAAATTGACGGTTTATACAGCCGACTGCTGCTCCGCCGGATCGACGAACTGCGGCCGATCATGGACGGCATCGGTATGACCGGTCTCAATATTACCACCCCTTTCAAGGAATCGGTCATCCCCATTCTGGACGAACTGGATCCGATGGCGGATCGGATCGGCAGCGTCAATCTGGTCCTGCGCCGGGGAGACTACTGGAAAGGCTACAACACCGATTACTGGGGAGCATTGAATGACGTCCGGCCGTATCTCGAACCCAATCGATGCATCAAGGCGCTGGTAATGGGCGCCGGCCCGGCCGGCCGAGCAGCCGCTGCGGCTCTGGCTGATCACGGTATCGAGGTTTGGCTGGCCAACCGAAACTATGCAAAAGCCCTTTCCGCCGCCCCAAAAATTGGATGCCGGGCCGCCACCCTGTCCGACCTCCCCCGAATCACGCCCCAGGCCGACATCCTCATCTCAGCCCTCTCTCCCGATGTCCGCCTGATCCAGCCGGAATGGATCAAATCCGGATCGATCCTGCTGGACGCCAACTACCGCCAATCCGGATTCCAAACCATTCCGCCCGATCCGCGCTATCGCATCATTCCGGGACAGGAATGGCTGATTCACCAAGCCGTACCCTCCTTTGAACATACTACGGGTCATTCCGTCACAGCGGATCTGATGCGCCGCGGGCTCGACCATCCATCCGCCTCCTCCCGTATCCGCCGGATCGCCCTGATCGGATTCATGGGATGCGGCAAAACCACCGTCGCCCGATTGACGGCGGAACGACTCCATTATGACTATATCGATCTGGACAGCATCATCGAAGAACAAGCCGGTCAACCCATACCCCAAATCTTTGAAACATACGGCGAACCGGAATTCCGCCGGCTGGAATCCGCCGCCCTGAGCGATGTTCTCAGACATGACCGAATCGTGATAGCCACCGGAGGCGGGATTGTACTCGATCCGTCCAACCGAACCCTGTTGAGCCGCCACACCATGAGCACATGGCTGTGGGCTCCCCTGGAAACCTGCCTGGACCGCATCAGCCATTATCCCGATCGTCCCCTGCTAATGAACCGTTCACCCGAACAAATCCGCCATCTTTACCATAGCCGGATCGAAGCTTACGCCCGGACCGCCGATCTGATCATCAGCGGAATTCCGGAAGCCGACCCAACCGCCGGAGATCTCCATCATGAACTTTATCTCGCCATCCACGATTGAAGGCGCCTTGCCGGCGCCATCATCCAAAAGCAGCCTGCAGCGCCTGATTGCCGCATCATTCCTGGCCGATGGAAAGAGCGAATTGACTGACGTCAGCCTGTGCCGCGATTCCATGGCCGCCCTGCAGATCATCCGGGATCTGGGCGCCGAGGTCATCTCGGATCCTCCTATCCTCCGGATCACCAGCCATCGCCATTTCCGGCTTTCACAACTGGATTGCGGCGAATCTGGACTCTGCCTGCGCATGTTCGCCCCCATCCTATCCCTGTTCGACCATCCCTTTACCCTGACCGGGGAAGGATCGCTCATCACACGCCCGGCCACCATGCTGGAAGAACCACTGCATGCTCTGGGCGTAAATTGCCGAACCAACGGCGGAATGCTTCCGGTCAGCCTTCACGGACCAATGCGGCCCGGACAGATCGAAATCGACGGATCCATCAGCTCCCAATTCCTGTCCGGCCTGCTGATGGCACTTCCCCTGCTGGACGGAGACTCCATAATTACGGTCCGCAATCTGAAAAGCAAACCCTATATTGACCTCACCCTGGCTATCCTGGCTGATTTCGGCATCCGAATCCCGGCTACGGATTATAAAACATTCCGGATTCCCGGCCGCCAATCCTATCGTCCGGGCCGTTACCGGGTGGAAGGGGATTGGTCCGGTGCCGCTTTTCTGCTGGTGGCCGGGGCCGTGGCCGGCCGAATCACCGTCTCCAATCTCGATCTCCACTCCACTCAGGGCGACCGGGTCATTCTGCAGGCTCTGGAATCCGCCGGCGCCAGGATCGAAATCGGATCGGAGCACATCACCATCTCCCGTGACCGGTTGGAAGGATTCGAATTCAATGCCGAAGAGTGCCCGGACCTCTTTCCTCCACTGGCCGTCCTGGCCTGCGCCTGTCACGGCCTGTCCCGGATCGCGGGTGTCGAACGCCTGATCCATAAGGAAAGCAACCGCGCCGTGGCCTTACAAACCGAACTGAGCCGTCTGGGCGCCTCCATCACCATCGAGGGCAACCGGATGCTGATCCGGGGCGGCGGACTGGATGGCGGAGAACTCGATTCCCATAACGATCACCGAATCGCCATGGCCGGCGCCATCGCCGCCCTGATTTCACGCCGGGGCGTCACCATCCGCCATCCCGAATGCATCGCCAAATCCTATCCCGGATTTTTCACGGACCTGGCAGCCATAACCCCTACCGCCGGAGACCCTCAATGAATACATTCGGCCGCCTCTTCCGGATCAGCATCCTGGGTGAATCTCATGGCGACTGCATTGGGGTCGTCATTGACGGATGCCGGCCCGGATTGGAACTCTCCGAATCCAGCTTTACGGCTGATCTGGCCCGCCGCAAAAGCGGACAGCCCGGTACCACCGCCCGCCTCGAGCCGGACCAGCCCATCATCCGTTCCGGCGTATTCAACGGCCGGACTACCGGCGCCCCCATCCTGATCGAATTCCTCAATACCAATACCCGATCGGGGGATTACCGCTCCCTGATCGCGACCCCTCGTCCCGGCCAGGCCGATCTCACCGCCCGCTGTAAATATAATACCTTTCATGACTTTCGCGGCGGCGGTCACTTCTCCGGCCGCCTGACCCTGGCCCTGGTAGCCGCCGGCGTCATCGCCCGTCTCCATCTGCCCGCTATCTCCATCCAAGCCCATATCCAGGAAATCGGCGGACTCCGCGATTACCAGGATACTCTGGCTCAAGCCCAGCTCGATCACGACTCCCTGGGCGGCATCATCGAATGCCAAACCTCCCCCCTCCCCATCGGCCTGGGCGAACCCTTCTTTGATTCCATCGAATCCCTGATCAGCCACCTGGTCTTCTCCATTCCCGGCATCAAAGCCATTGAATTCGGTTCCGGATTCCGACTGGCCTCGATGCCCGGCCACCTGGCCAACGATCCCATCATTCAGCCTAATGGAACAACCTTGAGCAATCATGCCGGCGGAATCAACGGGGGAATCAGCAACGGCAATCCGATCGTATTCCGGGTCGCCGTCAAACCGACACCCTCCATCGGACGGAAACAGTCCACCCTGAACCTTGAAACCCGCACTATGACGGAACTCGAAATTCAGGGCCGACACGATGCCTGTTTCGCACTCCGAGTGCCGGTAATACTCGAATCAGTTACCGCCGTCGTACTGGCCGACCTGATGGCCATTACCCAGTCCAACGGCAGCCTCGATTATTTAACCCAATCCTCCCTATAGACCTCAGAAAGGGGTATCATCCCATGCTCCAACAAATCCGAGATCAGATCGATCGGCTCGATAATGAGCTGCTTAAACTGCTCGATCAGCGCATGCAGCTTTCTCTAAAAGCCAAACGCTGTAAAAACGAAGTGGAAGATAAAATCCGGGAATCGGAAGTCCTGGAAAAAGTCAAAAATTATCCCCTGCGCCTGATCGACAAAGAGTTCTGCGAAAAGCTTTTTGTGGACATCATCGCCGAAAGCAAACGGATTCAGCACAACGAGTACGACCTGATCGGCTTCCAGGGTGAACACGGGGCGTATGGCGAAGTCGCCGCCGGGCAGTGGGATAATACCATGATTCCCATTCCTTGCCCCGAATTCGCCGATGTGTTTAATCTGGTCTCCGACGGGGTCCTGGAATACGGGATTGTTCCGGTGGAAAACACCTTGGGCGGCGTGGTCGGCGAGGTCAATGAGCTGCTGCTGGAAACCAACCTGGTGGTGGTCGGGGAGATTGAGCTGCCGATCCGTCACTGCCTGCTGACTCTGCCCGAGACCGATCACCGGGAGATTCGAACCATCTATTCCCATACCCAGGCCCTGGCCCAATGCCGTAATTTTCTAATCCGGAACAAGCTGGAGCCCAAACCCTATTATGACACGGCCGGCGCGGCCCGCATGCTCAGCACAGAGCGTCCCAAAGCCTCAGCCGCCATTGCCAGCAATTTTTGCGCCGATCTGTATAACCTCGAAATCCTGAAAGAGGATATCCAGGATCATACCAACAATATCACCCGATTCCTGATCCTGGCCCGGGAAAAACAAGCCCAGCCCGGCAACAAATGCTCCATCGTCTTCTCCACCTGCCATAAGGCCGGCACCCTGTTCAAGGTGCTCGAAGATTTTGCCATGGAATCCATCAATCTGACCCGTATCGAATCATTCCCTTCCGATCCCGGCGAATACGCCTTCTTCCTCGATTTTCTCGGATCCGATCAATCGGAACCCGTCCGCCGGATTCTGGATAAGCTCCAACAGGATACCAGTCAGTTCAAACTGCTGGGCTGCTATCAGGAAAGGAAAGTCCAATGAAAATCGTGGTGATCGGAACCGGCCATATGGGGCTGTGGCTGGCTGAAACTTTGGCCCGGAGCCATCAGGTGGCCGTCTTTGATATCGATCCGGACAAAACCCGGAACCTGCCCATCTACCTGACCCGCTTGGAAACCCTGAATCAGGTCCACGAGTTCAAACCCTGGATGCTGATCAATGCTGTTACCCTATCCGCCACCCTGTCGGTATTCCAGGAGATCCTGCCCTATGTCCCCGAAGAAACCATTCTGTGCGATATCGCCTCGGTCAAAAGCGGATTCCATGAGTTCTATCTCTCGACCGGGCGGCGTTTTGTGTCGGTCCACCCCATGTTCGGCCCCACCTTCGCCAACCTGCAGCAGCTTCAAAACGAAAATGCCGTGATCATCACCGAGTCCGACCAGGAAGGCACGGCCCTCTTCTTCAAACTATTCACCGAACTGAAACAGAATATTTTCGAATACAGTTTTGAAGAGCATGACCGGATCATCTCCTACTCGCTTTCCATTCCCTTCATCTCCACCATGGTTTTTGCAGCCTGCATGAACAACAAGGCCGTGCCGGGAACTACCTTCAAAAAACACCTCAATATCGCCCAGGGACTCCTGTCTGAATCGGACAACCTGCTGGCTGAAATCCTGTTCAATCCATTCACCGTCGAACAAATTGAAAAGATCAATTCACGTCTTACCTATCTGACGCATATCATCAAAGACCGGGATTTCGAAGAGATGCAGAAGTTTTTCAACCGGTTGCGGGATAATGTAAAATAGGGGTTAAAAATAGGGAATACAAAATATAAACCCGGGATTCGGTTGATCGATCAGCCGAATCCGGGTCAGATTATTGGTCGATGGGGTGAATCTGCCAATCCTTCTGGGGATAGTACTCTTCCAGTTCCCCATCCGGTTTCCGGAGCAGCACCCGGACAATGTTGGCATTGGCGATCAGGGCTTTGCACTGATGGCAAATGACCTTGTGGCCGACCACATAGATGGTGGCCTGATTGGTGGAATGGCCGTTTCGGGCCGCCAGGGCGATGGCATTGGATTCGGCGTGCGATCCTACCGCCCGGCACCGCTCCAGTTGAGTCCCGGAGGGAATCTGATGCCGGTCCCGATAGCACCATCCGATCTCGAGGCAATTGGGCTGATAACGGGGAGCCCCGTTATAGCCGGTCGATATAATATCTTTATCCTTCACGATAACAGCGCCGACATGGTTCCGCAGGCAGGAAGACCTGGCCGCGACCGATCGGGCAATATCCAGAAAGTAGTGATCCCAGTCCGGACGCAAAATCGTCGGCATGATTCAACTTAACCGTTCTCCGGCAAATCCCGGTTTTTCCGGTATGATCAGGGAAAGTTCACCGGCCCGGTTGCGGGCCGCCAACAGCATGCCTTCCGACATCTCCCCCCTGATTTTAGCCGGTTTCAGATTATTGACCATAATGACCCGTTTCCCGATCAGGGATTCCGATTGATAATCCTTAGCAATCCCAGCCAGCACCTGTTTTTCGGTTTCGCCGATCCTCACTTTGAGCTTCAACAGCTTGTCGGAACCGGCCAATGGCGCCGCCTGAACAATTTCAACCACCCTCAGATCCACTTTCCCGAATTCATCCAGACTGATCAATCCGGCCGGCATCCCGGCGTTATCGGCCTCCGATACCGGGGCTTTGGAGACCGCTTCCGGCATAACCGAAACCTCCGGTTTCTCGATCCTGGGAAACAGGGGCCGGCTTTCGGTCAGCTCCAGGTTATCCGGCATCCAGCCCGGATCCCCCAGACATTCGAACCGGAACGATTCCCGCTGGTTGGGAAGTCCTAAACTGCTATAGACCTCAGCCATTTTGGCCGGCATAACCGGATGAAGGTACCCGGCCGCCATCCGCAAGACATTGACCGCGGTATACAATATCTGATTGATCCGGTCCATTCGATCCTGTTTGGCCAGTTTCCATGGCGCCGTTTCTTCCAGATACTTGTTGATGGCCCGAATGACCTGCAACGTTTCTTCAATCATCAGATTCAGCTTCAATCCGGCTAAAAGACCGGCAATCCGATCCTTCAGCCCGACCGCCAGATTCACTAGATGCTGATCGGCCTCCAGGCCTGCATCGGAACGATGTAATCGTCCCTGCAGATAATTAATGGCCATCTTGTTGATCCGGTTGACCAAATTTCCCAAATCATTGGCCAGATCGGAATTGATGCGGTCAATCATCACCTCTTCACTGAAATTGGCATCCTGACCCAGGGTCATCTCACGGATCAGGAAATAGCGGAAGGGATCAATTCCATAGCGATCGGCCAGATCAAGGGGTTTGACCACATTGCCCAAGGACTTGCTCATCTTGGTATCATCGATTAACCACCACCCGTGAGCCAAAATAGCGTGAGGCAGCTCGATCCCCAGGGCTTTCAGCATGATCGGCCAGTACACGGCATGGGTGGTCAAAATATCCTTGGCCATCAGATGATAATTCGCCGGCCAGACCTGGTTGAACCGCTCAGGATCAGCCATATAGCCGGCGCCGGTCGCATACCCCAGCAGGGCATCAAACCAGACATAACAGATATAGTCCGTGTCGAACGGCAGGGGAATTCCCCAGTTCAGACGTTTGACGGGACGGGAAATGCACAGATCATTCAGAGGCTGCCGCAGGAATCCCAACACCTCGTTCCGTCTCGATTCGGGGACGATAAATCCCGGATGATTCTGAATGTGGTCGATCAACCACGTCTGATAACGGCTCATTCGAAAAAAATAATTGATTTCCGATAGGGGCTGGACTTCCCGGTGACAATCAGGACATTTCTGATCGACCAGATCTTTTTCGGTCCAGAAGCGTTCACACGGGACGCAATACCAGCCATTGTACTCCGCCTTTTCGATATCGCCCTGATCGAACAACTGCTGCAGGGCGTGTTGAACAACCCGGCGATGATCCTCTCCGGTCGTCCGGATAAAATAATCGTTTTCGATCCCCAGCTTAACCCAAAGTTCCCTGAAAGATTGCGACAGCTCGTCGCAATGGGCCTGGGTCGTCCGGCCGGCTTTGGATGCCGCCTGAACCATCTTTTGACCATGTTCATCGGTTCCGGTCAGCCAATAGGTCGGCCGCCCCGCCATCTTCTGGTAGCGGGTGATAACATCCGCCAAAATCGTGGAATAGGCATGTCCGATATGGGGTTTATCATTGACATAGTATAGCGGGGTCGTCATGAAAAATGTATGATCACTCACAATCTCAAATCCTCACTTGCCGATAAATGTCTGATACTCATCATAAGTCAGCAGATTATCTAATTCCGACGGATTACTCAGTTCAACCTTAATGATCCATCCGCCGTCCATGGCCTGCTTGTTGATCAGCTCGGGCTGGCTTTCCAGTTCCGTATTGACCTCCACCACCTTGCCGGAAACCGGGGAAAACAGCTCAGACACGGCTTTGACGGCTTCTATCGTTCCAAAGGACTCCATTTGTTTGACCTCTTTCCCGATCTCCGGCAATTGGACAAACACGATATCTCCCAACTCACCCTGGGCATAATCGGAGATCCCGATGGTGGCAAAACGGTCTTCCACCATGATCCACTCATGTTCCTTGGTATACTTGCATTTCTTCGGATCCATGATCGCTCCTCTCACTGAAAGGTTTTTCGGTTCGGCCGCGGTTATCACGCGGGTCCGGCCGATCCGGATCGATTAATCCGGTATGATATAAAACAGGGGTTGATTAACCTCAACCATACTCTCATTACTGACGGGGATTTTAACAATCGTCCCGCTGACGTCACTCTCAATCTCATTCATCAGTTTCATGGCTTCGATGATGCAGATCACCGTCCCGGCTTTGACATGATCGTTCAGCTTGACATAGGGGGAGGCATCCGGAGAGGGTGCCGAATAGAAGGTTCCGACCATCGGGGAACGGATGACGGCGTACTGGGAATAATCGGACTCAACCGGTTCCGGAGTGGATTCGGAAGCCGGCCGGGAAACAGGTGGAGAAACCGGCGGCTCAGCGGCTTGAGCTATCCTGATATCCTGAACCGGATGTGCCGATCTGGAGTTGGCCGAATTTTCTTTGACCACCCTGATTTTCCTGAAGAAGCTCCGATACTCGATTTCCTTGAGTTGATGAGTGTCCAGAATTCCGATCAGTTCTTGCAAAAGTTTAAGGCTCAACGGTTATACCCTTTCGATATATTTGCTGGTCCGGGTATCGACCCGGATCCGTTCACCCGTACTGATAAACAGGGGAACCTGAACTACGGCTCCAGTCTCGAGCTTGGCCGGCTTGGATCCGCCGGAAGCGGTATCGCCGCGCAGGCCAGGATCGGTTTCCACAATTTCCAGTTCTACAAAATTGGGCAGCTCGATGTCCAGAATCTCACCCGACGAGGATTCAGTCAAAACCTCACACACCATGTTTTCCTTCAGGAAAAGGCTGTGATCGCCCACTACATTCCGGGGGAGATGAATCTGATCATAGCTTTCCATATCCATGAAAACGAACTCATCGCCGGCCGGATAGAGAAACTGCATTTCACGGGTTTCCAGCCGAGCCACTTCCACCTTTTCACCGGCATTGAAGGTCCGTTCGATCACCTTTTGACGGCGGACATTACGCAGCTTGGTCCGCACAAAGGCCCCGCCCTTCCCCGGTTTAACATGCTGAAACTCCGTTATCACATAAATCTCTCCATCCATCTCCAAAGCCAAACCATTTCTAAAATCGGCTGTCGTCGCCATCAGGCCTCCTCATGATTTTTCATTTTTAATTCTTCCAGGCGGCTGCGGATCTCGTCATCCTCGGGAAATCGTTCCGCCAGATTCTGATACATCCGGTACGCCTCAGGATAATGTCCCTGGTCATAGTATAACCGGGCTAAGGTGCGGGTAATATTTCCATCTCCCGTCTCCGCTTCATTCCCGTCAGCTCCCAGATCCTTTTCCACCTGGATCTCCTTGAACGCGTTTTTCAATTCACTCAACTCATCGCTATCCAAGCCCAACACACTGACCGATTCGTCCTGTATCGGCGGTTTGAGCTGGACATTCTCTTTGCAGAGCCGTTCCTCCAATTGCCCGATCTGATTGCGAATAGTCGGGCTGAGGGGATCCAGCTTCATCATTTTTTCATAAAAAGCCATGGCCTGTTCATACTGCTGATCGGAAATCGAAAGATCCGCCAGAAAGGAGAGCACCACCAGATTATCGGGGAAATCCTTATACAGCTTAAGGAAAATCTCCCGGGCCCGGGTCAGTTCATTCTTGGCCAGTTTAATCCGGCCCAGTTGAATACGCCCGAAGATATTGCCGGGATCGCTCTTCAGAAAATCGCTGCACAGGTCGTCGGCATCCTGCAGCTCATTCTGTTCGAACAACAGGCCGGCCAGGTAAACACTCCAGATGCTGTCGGGATTTTTGAGCAGAACCGCCTGCAGATGGCGGATTTGATCATCAGGTGAACGCTCGAACCAGATCATGGATCACTCCGCCAGGACAAGGGCCAGTAAAATAGAATAGTATTTAGACCAATCATCATCCGCCCGAGAGGTCAGGACAATAGGGACACGGGCTCCGACGATCACACCGGCTACCTGGGCCCGTGCCAGATAGACCAAGCTCTTGTACAGAATATTACCGGCAATGATTTCCGGAACCAGAATCACATCGGCCTGGCCGGCGACCGGGGACGAAATTTTTTTGATCTCCAGACTGCGGGGTGAGATCGCGTTATCCAGAGCCAGGGGGCCGTCGAAAATAAGATCCCCTAACTGACGGCGGGCCGCCATCTGGGCCAGGACTGCGGCTTCCTCGGTTTCCGGCATCTTGCCGGGATTCACCTTCTCCACCGCGCATACATAGGCAAACCGGGGCTGTTCATATCCCAACCGCCGGCACGCCTGCCGCGTATTCTCAATGATCGAAAGCTTCTCCTGCAGACTCGGCTTGATGTTCAACGCCGCATCCGTGGCCATCAACAGCTTGGGATAACCGGGAACCTCAAATATGGATAAATGATTCAGCAGCGTGCTCACTAACTTGTTATCTTTGTGCAGGATCGGCTTCAAATAAATCGATGTACTCAGCGCCCCTTTCATCAGAGCCTGAATCTCTCCCGTTCCAACCCGCTCAACCGCCTGCTGCGCCGCCTGATAATAATCGGAACAGCCATGGATCGTAATCCCGTCCAGCGATATCGACAGAGTCTCCGCCACCTGGCGGATCCGGGTCTCATTCCCGATCAGCACCGGCTCGATCATGCCTTTTTGATAGGCTGACATGACGGCCGATAAAGCATCCGGGTCTTCGGCCGAAACCAGTCCCAATCGCTTGCCTCGGCTTAAACCTACCTTCGGCTCCAAGTCCTGCAAACGGCTTAACACCATCAACTCCTTTTGAAATGAGTCACCAGGGATTCACTAATCAGGATGGTCGGCATCCCGTAGGATATAACCACCGGTCTTCCGCTATTATAATAATATCCGTCCGAATTGTCAATCTTTAAATCCTTGCCGATCCCCTTAATTTTCTTGCAGAATTCGAAAATATTGTCCGTCAGAACCAGATTTTTTAGTTTCTTGACCCGGCGGCCCTTCTCCACCCAATACCCTTTTTCGATCAGGGCGGTAAAATTACCGGTGGCATAATCGCACATGATGCGGCCAAATCGCTCAACCCAGACCATCCGTCCATACGCACTCAGCAGATCATCCGGCTTATCGGTTCCGGCCGGAACCAGCAGATTGGTCGGGGCAATCCCCGGCTCGACATCATAACGCGAGCGGCGGCTACGACCGGTCACCCCGTCCAGCTTGTTCCAGTTCTCGATCCGGCCAATCAATACCGAGGAAGGCTTTCCATTCTGTATCAGATAGATCTCTTTGCAGGGATACCCGTCATCATCAAACAGCAGATTCGCTCGGGAGGATTTTAGCCGCGGATTATCCAGCAACGAAAACTCGATCGGAAACTGGATATTCTTGCGCATCGGATTATCCTTGAACGGAAAATCATACGCGAAATATGGGAACAGACAATGGCTCCAAAGGACCGCGTTTTGTCCCGGATCGATCAATACCGGGTAAAGATTGGGGATCGGCGTATCATAATCCAGTCCTTGATCCCCCTCGATCCGCCTACGCAAACCCTGGAATAAAGCCTCTATATCCGGCCCCCGAATTCCCAGAATATCATCTTTGAGATGCCGGCTTCCGCCGATCTGGTGGATATACAGCTCGGAATCCACCCGACAGCGGACTTCCCACCCGGCGGTATAGATCTCATCCCGGCAAAACTCACCGTTCTGCAGCCATGAACTCATGGTCTTCTGATAATCATTCCATCGGAAGGTAATATCGGAAACCTGAGGAATCACTTGATTTTTAAAGCTTCTGAACTGTTCGAAAAAGCTTACGATCTCCTGTAGCGGAACCTGGGATGGGGGAAAACGGTTAACATCTTCCCGATACTCTTTGATCTCTTTGAATTTGATCGTTTTCACCGCTTTTTCCTCGGCCGCGGCCGGCGAATCCTTCAAGACTGCCGCACTGTCAACCGCCGGCCCGGGTTTGCCTGCCGCCGGTTTCTGCTTGGCTAAATTTTTTTTCCGGGCGGATTGGAAATACTGCTGGACCAATTTATCCAGATTCTCCCGAAACAACTTAGGATCATACCGGGATTCCGACCATCCCACCCATCCTTTACCGCTCATGAATCGCAGATTAAGGCCTCCCCAGCTCTCGGTCGATGATTCGACCACCGACTCCATGGTCGCCGTCAGCCGCCGGGTGATCACCCGTTCCAAATACAGATGGGACTGCTCAATCCGGTATTGCTGAAGCAGATTGAAAATATCCTGAATATCCTGCACTCCGATCGAATCGAGCTGGTAAGCCGGCGCCGGATCAGCCGGTTTATCCGGAGCGGAAGCCGGTTCCGCCGTCCGGGTCTGGCCGGCAACCGGTCCCAAAGCCATCAAAGCCGGCAATGAGGCCGCCAACCGGCAGAGAAAATCGCGTCGTTTCATACTAATCTCTCACACCGTTTGTTTAATGTTCTGATGATAGGCCAGCAATTTTTCATAGAATACATAGGGAACCCGGATCGCCCCGATATAGGTGTCCGATTTGACGCTGCCGTGATTGTCCGATCCTCCGGTAATCAGCAGATTCCTTTTTTTGGCGCCTTTAATCAACTCCATCACCATCTCGTTTCCATGATTGGGATGGAATACCTCGATCCCATCCAGCCCGAACTCCAGAAATTGATCCAGCAACGGATCACTGAAATAGGAACCCGGATGAGCCAGGACTGCGATTCCCCCCGCCTGGTGAATATAGGCGATTCCCTGCTCGGGAGTCAGTTTTTCCTTGTGCACATAGGCCGGTTTATAATACCCCAGATAATAATTGAAGGCATAATCCACACTCGGCATCAAACCGCTCTCCACCAAAGCTCTGGCGATATGAGGACGCCCGATGCTGCCGGATTGCGCCATCTCACGGATCAGATCCATCGAAACGGGAAATCCGAGTTCATGCAAGCGATCGACAATTTTCTCCGCCCGATGTTCCCGTTTCAGCTTGTAGTATTCGATGATTTTGAGAAAATCCTGATTATCATGGTCAAAACAATAGCCCAGGACGTGAACATCCAGATTTTCAAAGCGGGTACTCAATTCAACCCCCGAAATCAATCCCAGCTCCAGCCCCTTCTCCCGGATATAGGCAAAGGCTTCCGGCATACCGGACACCGTATCATGATCCGTGATGGCAATGGCTTTAAGACGCTGCTGAACCGCGATATCGATCACGTCCTGCACCGATTGGGTCCCGTCGGAATGGGTGGTATGAATATGGAGATCGACTAATGGACTCATCATAATCCCTGCCAAACCTTACGCCTGGCCATTGGAGCCGACCCGACCGCAGCATTTTTTATATTTTTTGCCGCTGCCGCAGGGACAGGGTTCATTAGGACCGATTTTGGGCTGCATACGCCGCAGGGTATGCCCCTTGGCTTCAGCCGGAATCTCCGGCTCCGGCTCTCCGGCCGGCGCCTTAACCGCCGAACGGGCCGCATCCAGATGCTC
>JAGOEH010000279.1 GCA_017997825.1 Candidatus Delongbacteria bacterium
GGCCTGCAGCCCGGGCGATCATCTCAAAGGAGACCGGATTGAGCTTCTGTTCGGTGATTTCCGCCAGAGTCCAGATATAGTGAGTGTCTGACATGGTATGCTCCCGTTTTATAGTAAATTGTTGGTTTCGAGGTACTGGACGATCCGGTCGGCGGCGGCGGAGACTTCCTCTTCGGTCTTGACGACCAGGCGTTCGCCCTGACGGGTGATTTTGGGATGAAAGATCTTGACCACCCGGGTCGGTGAGCCGTTCAGGCCTAAGAATTGCTCCTCCAGCTTGAGCTGCTGGTTATCCCAGACCGGGACCTGGATCTTTTTGGCTTTCTGTTTGCCGCGCAGAGTCGGTAAACGCGGATAGGAGATCTCTTTGACCACGGTCAGCAGGACCGGCATCGGGGATTGATAGACCTCGTACCCGTTTTCCACCAATCGTTTGGCCTGGATTTGATCGTCCTGAACCTGCAGTTCGGAAACATACGAGATGACCGGCAGATTGAGGAAGGAGGCGATGCCCGGACCGACCTGGCCGGTATCCCCGTCGGTGGCGCGTTCCCCGCACAGGATCAGGTCATAACTGCCTATTTGCTCGATGGCTTTGGCCAGTACGTAGGAGGTGGCCCAGGTATCGGCGCCGGCAAATTTGCGGTCACTGACCAGATATCCTTCATCGCATCCCATCGCAATGGCTTCTTTGATGGCTTCAATGGCTTTGGCCGGCCCCATCGATACCACGATGATCTCACCGCCCATTTGCTCCTTCAGCAGGATGGCCTCTTCGATTGCGTATAAATCCAGGGGGTTGATAATACTGATCACCCCTTCCCGGATCATAGTTCCTGTTTTCTCATCCATCTTGACTTCGCTGGTTTCCGGAACCTGCTTGATGGGTACGATGATTCTCATTATATCTCCTTGTGATCGGGTTGAACGTAACAGCCTGGTCTGGTCGGATCCTGGGGGCGACTGGAATTGGTGATGATGAATCAGTAACATCCACAGAATCAATGGGATGCCCCTCTCGGAGGAGGGCGGCCCGGAAAAAGGGATTATAAAGATTTTTTGGCTGAATGTCAAGCCATATTTGAGAAATCATCACCGGATTTCATCCGATGGCAGAAGGGCATCCCGGTGTATGAACAAGTATAAAATGAATAATTATGCTAAATAAAATATAAAATATACTGCCAGGATTGATCTCATGGATTTTTATCGTATCCTAATCGTCGCATTTACTCCAATGACCATCAGCATTGATACAACACCCAAAACGACAAAATATCCTGATGCTTTTAAATTCAATTCCATAATCCGGTTACCTTTCCACCAAATCAGGCCAAGGATGATCAAGACAGTCGCCGTCATGATATAGTGGTTTATTGGCAGCATTGAAGCAATCCTGGCTTCATCTTGCCGATTGATACCGCCAAAGACAATTGAAAAAAAACGTGAAAACACTGCCATAAATAGCATCGAATAGGTAAATACTGATTTTGTTTTCCCTGTAATCAATAAAAATATTCCAGCTTGAATAATTGTAAACAACGGTCCACCGATGGCAGACCATAATGCATGAGATTCATGAATAAAGCAGCCGTTTTTTGGAGTCGAATTATTGAGAGTCAATGTCATATCATTTCCCAGCATTTCCCCCAATGCCCAGTGTCCCAATTCATGGAAGAGATAAGTCAGGAAAGCAATTGGAATAAATGAAATGATAACCTTCCAATCAATTTGACTTTCTTTTAAATCATTTCTGATCTGATCAAGAAAACCATTTTTCATTTTCAGAATCTTTCATTTATAAGCTATAGTACTGATCAAAAACCAAGTTCCAGGCAAAGATGGCATTTTAAACTGTAATGATCGTAAGAATAGAAAAGACGAAGCCCGAACGAACATGTGAGCGCCTTGCATTACGCGGTTTAATATCTCATCGGCGTGCATATAAAATAAGCCGATGAGGTCGTGGACGGCGATAGCGTTCTGTATTATCTTTTATTCATTGATTCTCTGTATGTTTTTTAGTTCCCATCCGATCGGAAAATTTCCCGATCAGTTTTTTAATCAAATTTAATTTTACCGGATAGTAGTAATCCGATTCAAACCATCCTTTTTCCTTATAATATCGGTAATCTTTGAACTTTTCACTCAGTTGTGATTTTATGCCGGATCGAGCATACCTGAACATCATTAGCTTTAATAATGATGGGGTTGGATATTGATTTTTCAGTAATTCTGAATAGAACTGTTCGCTATGCTTGTCTATTATTTTTTCAATTTTTTGCTGACTTTTTGGGGTCAAAGGTTCAAGTGTCGTGATACAACTCCCTTTGACAACATTAAAACCTAATCCATTTCCAATAAAGTTGAAGTATTTGACAATATCCTTGCCCCCATAAATTCCCTGGGCAACGATACTGGTGAATGTTTTGCCGAAATAGCGCGGTCGATGAAAAATAAAACCAAGTCGATCAAGGAGTGTTTTCATTATAGCCGATACATGAAAGGAGTAATTGGGAGAGGCGAATATCACACCATCGGAATTGTTTATTTTTTCAATTAGTTTATCTCTATCGTCTTTCAATGGGCACCATTCTTCACCTTGATCAAAGCAAGCGATGCAACCTCTGCATGTCTGCAAATTATAATCACTTAAAACAATTATTTCATATTCGACATTTCCATGAGATGTTAAATTTTGTAAAAATCGTTCAGTCGCATGATAAGTATGCTTTTTTCTCGCACTTCCAACCAATGCGGTAATTTTCATGGGTATGTTCTCCTTCTTGTACCGCCATAACGTATCAAACCTCCCGAACCGGTTTCGATGAAGAGTGAATCCCAAGAAAAGAGAAAGGGAGCTTTATTTTTATATTACGACTTGATCAGGGATTTGTCAATACTTTTTTGGAGGGCCATACCCTATATGAAAAAAGGGAGTGACCCGACGGATCACTCCCGAAATGGAAAAAAGGAGGCTTACTTGACGGCTTCCTTCAAATCTTTGCCGGGTTTGAAAACAGCCACTTTTTTGGCTTTGATTTTGATTTCTTTACCGGTCTGAGGATTGCGACCTTTGCGTTCGGCCCGTTTGGCCACCGAAAAAGAACCAAAACCCACCAGCGTTATGCCTTCACCCTTGCTCAAACTCTTGGTTATCGTTTCCATTACGGCTTCCAAAAAGGCAGCGCTGTCTTTTTTGGTCATTTCACACTTACCGGCCACGGCGGCGATCAAATCAGCTTTGGTCATCTCAATTTCCTCCAGGTTGATAAAGGTTGATCCTATCATCAAACGAACATAAATATATATTAATTTAGTTGTTTTGGTTTGTCAATATAAAAATTGGAAAATACCAGGCTATTTGCACTTTTTTTTACTTTTTTCCCACAAGGTGTCCATTTCTTCCAGCGACATCCCGCTCAATTTCCCCTGGGCCATCGATTCGACCTGGTTGAAGCGCCGAATGAACTTGTCGGTACTTTTGGTCAGCACCAGTTCGGCCGAGAGGTGAAGACGCCGGGCCAGGTTGACCAGGGTAAAGAGCATATCTCCCAGTTCTTCCTCGATATGCTCCGAATTTTGACTCTGCATGGCATCCTCGAATTCCTGCCATTCCTCCCGAACTTTATCCATGACCGGGGTCAGTTCCGGCCAATCAAAGCCGACCCCGGCCGCTTTTTCCTGAACCCGTTGGGCTTTCAGCAGTGCCGGGAGTTTGGTCGGGACTCCGCCCAGGACTCCGCGTGAGCTTTTTTTCTTTTTGATCTT
>JAGOEH010000280.1 GCA_017997825.1 Candidatus Delongbacteria bacterium
GCACATATCGGCACATAGCCCGCAATTGGTGCATAGAGCCCGTTCTATCCAGTAGATTGGTTCATCTTCATGAATTGCAGTCGCCGGGCATTCCGGCAGACATTCTCCACAACAATCACATTCAGGACCAATGACATAAGGCATAGAATTCTCCTTAGGCTTCTTCTACCGATTGAATCTCAGGAATAGCATTTCGCAACGCTTTTTCTACTCCCATTTTCAAAGTCATACGGGAAAAGGGACATGTCCCGCATGCGCCTTGAAGTTTGACATACACGATTTTGTTGGTGTAAGAAATAAACTGGATATCGCCACCGTCGGCTATCAGAGCCGGCCTGATCTTTTCCAGTTCCGCTTTTATTTTTTCTTCCATTTTGACTCTCCTGAAATATCAGGAGAATATGGCTAACATATTCTCCTGATCGATAATATCTTATTCCGATTTCGGGGCGCCGACCGGGCAAACATCCGCACATGATCCACAATCGGTACACTTTTGAGGATCAATGGTATAGATATCCCCCTCAGTGATAGCGTCAACCGGGCAAGCCGCCAAACATGCGCCGCATGCGATACATTCTTCGTTGATTTTGTAAGCCATTTCACACTCCTTGTTAATTTTCACCTAATATTACTATTTGATTTTGCATTTTGCAAGTATTTTTTTAGGTAAACCGGTTTGATGAAGAGTTTTATCTTGACAGCTCATCCCCAATTCATTATTTTTCTTCCAGTATGCCGGCCCGAAATCAACGTCTTTGAAACGATAGTGAAACGATAATTGGAATGTGAATCGTGAACAATCAGAAAAAAAAACATCTGATCGAATTGCTGGAACGGATCGATACTCTGTGCGTTCAGGCGGTCGAAAGCCTCAAAGACCCCTCGGAAGAACTGAGCTATTCCAGCTTTATTGAGGTTCAGGAGAATCTGGATCAGGTTTTTGATCATCTGATTGCTAATCAGGAGACGGTGGAGATGGACCGGGTTTTTGGAGTGGTGGAAGGAAAAAGCGAAGCCTCGCCTCCGATCTGCCCGAGTAGTGAACTGGAAAATCTCAGATCAGCGGTGAACCTGATTGTGATTGACGATGAGAATACCATTTTGCAAATGTTCGGCGAATTTTTCCAGGGAAAAAACGTCCATGTGACATTGTTGGACCGCGGAGAGAATATTCGTCAGGTATTGGACCAGCATCCCGAAACGGATGTTATTATGACGGATATTCGAATGCCTGACGTTTCAGGTCTTGATATTCTCAAACAGGTCAAATCCGGTCCCTATGCCGACATTGAAGTGATCCTGATGTCAGCCTATCGTGATGTCAGTGTCTTGATGGAAGGAATTGAGCTGGGGGCTTTCAGCTTTGTTTTTAAACCCTTCAACCTGAATTACCTCCTGAACCAGGTTTTTAAAGCCTATACCTTCAAACATATGAAACAGAATGAACGAATCCTCCGTTCTCTATCACCGGAAAAGACCGATGCAATTTCTCCTTCCGCCTCCCGGATCGATCCCGGTATCGAGACTTTTATCAATTCGATGGGCTCTCTTTTAATTCTGGTCGATCGGAACCTCAAAATTGTCACATCCAATTTCAGACACCTGAGCCATCTCTCGATCGAACGGCAACATGCCAATAATCTATGTGATGTTTTTCAATGCAATACATGTCATGATTGTGTCTTCCGACGGGCGATTCTTTCGCTGGATAATCATTATCACAATCATCTACAGGTTGTTCTGAAATCGAAACTCCAGACGAGCATGATGTATCTGAATATCGGAGTCACGGTTTTTGATCCGGTGGTAGGCCTCTACCTGTTCAATATCGAGGATATAACCAATCAGAAGACCCAGGAGCTACAGCGATTTTATAAAGAGAGGCTGATTGCCATGGGACGCATCTCGATGGGAATCTCTCATGAGGTCAACCAGCCCTTGAATGGGATCAGTACCATTATCCAGAACCACCTTCTAAAGCTGAACCGTAAGGAGATTATTCCTCGAGACAGCTTGATCAGCGATGACCAGTTGATTCTGGATGAGATCAAGAAAATATCCCGGGTCATCGACAATCTGAAGATTTTTGGACGTCCCTATAAACAAATCGATTTTGAGAGTGTTAATATTATGGAAACACTGAAAAAGGTCCTTCGTTTGCTCAATCCCATCCTGCAGCAAAACGGGATTGAATTCCGGCTTGATATCCCCAAAAGGGAGATCTGGTTCTATGGAAACGAATTTCAGATCCAGGAAATATTCATGAATCTGATCAATAATGCGGCCGATAGCATTGAAGAGAAACAAAAACGAGCGCAAGAAGCCTGCCGGGGAGAAATCCTGATCCGAATTAAGGAAAGCGATGAATGGATTCGTATCTGGGTACAAGATAATGGAATCGGAATTCCCCATGATGATTTGTATTATATTTTTGATCCCTTCTATACCACCAAGGATGTGGGCCGGGGAACCGGCCTGGGTTTGTCGATTACCTATGGAATCGTGAAATCTTATTTGGGAGATATATGGGCGACCTCGGAGATGGGAGCCGGCTCGGAGTTCGAAATCGCACTACCCAAAACAGGAGCCCGACGCAAGGAGTATTAAGTTTTTTACTTGACAAAACAGGTGAATTATATTAAATACTAAGTATCCATTATCCTGCCTTTATCTTTATTTTACCCTGCGATAGCTGTGTAGTTTTTTTTCTGACTCCGGCCGATGCCGATCAGATCCAACTGACCGACAGGAACGCGCCGATTGCTCCCGGCAGGAGCGTATTCGGGTAGGACTATTATCGTGAAGCTGTATTATCCCAAGGGGTTATCGATGAATATCAATCAGCGTTTAATCGGTCCTGGTTATCAGACTTATGTCGTTGCCGAAATTTCCGCCAATCATCATCAGAATCTGGATGAAGCCTTTCAGCTCGTCGAAACGGCCAAAGAGTGCGGAGCGGATGCGGTCAAGCTCCAGACTTACCGCCCGGAGACTATTACCCTGAGTCCCGATCAGCGTCCTTTCAAAATGGACCAATATGCGGAGTGGGAATCCAGTGATCTTTATGCCTTGTATGAAAAAGCCTATACCCCGTGGGAATGGCAGCCTCAACTCAAACAGCGGGCTGACCGGATCGGGATCGAATTGTTTTCCACTCCCTTTGATGAGAGCGCGGTAGATTTTCTGGAAAAGATGGAGGTCAAGGCTTACAAAATCGCCTCGTTCGAGATTGTGGATCTGCCGCTGATCGCCTATACGGCCCACACCGGGAAACCGTTGATCCTCTCTACCGGGATGGCGACTCTGGGCGAGATCGAGGAGGCGGTAACCACATTTTATCAGTCGGGAGGCACTGAACTGGCGTTGCTGAAATGCGTCAGCGCCTATCCGGCGCCTTTTCAGGAATTCAACCTGAAAACCATTCCTCACCTGGCTTCAACCTTTAATGTGATCAGCGGATTGTCCGATCACAGCCTGATGCCGGAGGCCTCGATTGCCGCGGTGGCATTGGGAGCTTATATCATCGAAAAGCATCTGACTCTGGATCGATCCCGGGGAGGTCCCGATGCGCGGTTTTCATTGGAGCCTTCTGAGTTCAAATCGCTGGTCGACTCGATCCGGCGGGTGGAACAAACCCTGGGTGAGGTTAATTACAAAGCGGGACGGGAAGAACGCCGAAACCGGATCTTTCGACCTTCAATCTATGTGACGCGAAGTATCTGTCAGGGTGATCTCTTTGATCGATCGAACCTGG
>JAGOEH010000281.1 GCA_017997825.1 Candidatus Delongbacteria bacterium
CCCTGATCGGATCGGACGGGACCCGGCTCTTTGCCGGGAGCGGAATAAGCGGCCTGTTCCGTTCTCAAAATTCAGGTGTGAGCTGGCAGCCCGCCAACAGCGGAATTAAAGCCATCAGTGATTCATTCTATTCTCCCATCTCCTCGATGCTGGCCATAGGCACTTCTCTTTATCTGGCCAATGGTGATGATATCTATATCTCCAATAATCAAGCAAATGACTGGACACCGATCCATGCCGGCATTACAGCCACCATAGTCAATGATCTCAGGTTTATGTTCAATCAAATCTTTATCGCCACCCAATCGAACGGCATCCATTCTTATGAGGCCTTATTTCATATATTTCAATCGTATGACAACTTACCGATTCCTACCCGGAGCATTCTATCAATCGGTAAAGCCAACAATCACATGCTGCTGGGAACACTAAACCACGGACTATTCATCACCAGCGATGGAGGAGATACCTGGTCACAGGGAGGCACTCTGCCGGGATCCTACTGGTCAATATCCCGGATCCTGGCCGCTGACACTTTGATCTATATACTCTGTAACAATCAAATCTATCGATCGGATGATGACGGACAAACCTGGACCGATGTCAATAACGGATTGCCGGCCGGCGGCTCCAAGGTATTAGCCGTCCTGGACGGTTCAGTTTTCTGCGGATACTCAACCGGAGGACTATATCGTTCCGATAACCAGGGAAACCAATGGAATCTTTCCGATCAGGGATTAGCCGGGATCGGAATCAAGTCATTGCAAGCCAATCATCCCTATCTGTTTGCCGGTACTATTGACCATGGGGTCTACCGAAGCCGGGATCTGGGAGAGACCTGGATAAAAGCCGGTGAAGAACTGGACGGAATGACGATCTATCCAATGATGGTCGGCGGCTCCAATTTGTTCGCCCGCAACATCAAAAACCGGCTTTTCTATAGTCCCGACAACGGAGCAAACTGGCATGACGCCGGATATGACTCCAGCAACTGTACCATTATGTGCCTTGAAACGGATAGTCATTACCTCTACCTGGGAACCGCCGGTGGACCACTCTGGAGTCGGGCGTTGATGGAAATGGAAGAATGCCTCGTAATCTCACTACCCGACCATCTGATAGCCGCTCCAGGCGATACCATCACTATCCCGATCCAGGTTCCTGATCTGACCGGAAAACGGATCACCTCGTTCCGGTTAACCCTTGACTATGACCCGGATCTCCTCTCCTATCTTGATATCATCAAAACGGAGTGTATCCCATCCGGTTTTACCATCCAAGCCATCCAGACTCAAAATGGCAAGCTGGAGGTGGAAGGATCAGGAGAACACCCGCTGATTGGAAGCGGAACCCTAATGTTGATCCGTTGCGTCAGCTCAGATCTCTCCGGACACTCCTGCAATCTGGATTTGAGTGATGTTGAATTCAATACCGGCATCCCCTGTGTCCAACCCTGTAACGGCAGCTTTGAAATATTCCGGTGTCAAACCGGAGATGTCACCCGAGACGGGACAATCGGGGCATATGATGCATCCCGGATTTTGCGTCACAGCGTAGGGCTGGATACCCTGCCGGATTATATGCTGGAATGTGCCGAGACGAACTGCAATTCCACCATTAACGCCCAGGATGCCGCTGTTGTTCTATTTTACACGGTTGGGCGTATCTCCGAGCTTCCCCATTGCGGGCTGCTTCCTACTCAATCACCGGCCCAAACATCCGATCCTCTTGATTCGGATCCTGAATCGATCATGAATATCAAAATCGGATGTTTCAAAAAAACCGGCGTCCTCCAAATTCCACTCTCCGTCTCAGCTCCCATCGGCTCTCCTATAACCAGTATCCAGTTTGATCTGCAGTATGATCCGGCGCAACTTGAATTCATTCAGATCAGTTTTCCACCCCAATCCCAGGAAAATTGGGTCAAAGCCATCAACCATCATAAACCCGGGCAACTCCGCTTCGCTGCCGCCTCTCTCCCTTCGGCCGAGAATAACGATACCCTGCTTCTTATTTCATTCAATCCTTGCAACCATTCCATCAATCCTGAATCGTATCGGATCGACAACTTCATTCTGAACGGATCCATTCCATGCGATATGGTATCCATTCCGGATTCCGATCCGCTTTACGATCTCAACCATTCCGGCTCTGATCCTCATTCTTCTCATTCACTGAGCCTGACTCATTATCCCAATCCCTTCAACCGGCAAACCACGATCGAATATCATCTCCCGGAGGCCTCACCTGTAACCATCACCCTGTATGATCTAACCGGAAAAACGCATTATCGTCGTCATTTTCCAGAGCAGCCCGCCGGAATCCATCAGCTTGATTTCACAGCCCCATCTCTCTCCAGCGGGGTCTATCTGATCAGCCTACAAACCCGGCAGCAGCGCCTGATTCGAAAAATGATTCTACTGCAATAAGTTTTTATTACAAAGAAAACGAGTGTCGGTTCGGATGGTAATTATGGATTGACAATCCGCTATTTTTGATTAAATTATAGATTGCCGACCATACCAAAATCCCGAGTCCATCCAATCGGGATATCACCGCTGAGCGCCTATGATCCATCAATTTCACCCGCTTGGAAGGACAGGTTTGGAGCCGACATCTTTTATCCGGCAAGAATCGATCACCCATGAGGGAACAGGAAAAACCAATGACAATTCGGTTGCCGTACTGGATTCGAATGAACACCAAAGCCTTGATATATTTGATCCTGATCGTATTTACACTATTGACCATTACCCGATCCGATGACCTTCCATCGAACCAAGCGTCCGTCAAGAGGTGGATCAACCGTGTACTGAAGGAAGCGGAACAAAACAGTCAAGTTCATCCGGACTCCATTATTCATGATACACGCTCTGCGCTGGATTCAGCCAATCATTACCGGTTACAACCGGAGATCAACCTTTTACTGACTCAATTAGGCAACTGTTATTTTTATTCCAACCGTTATTCCCTGGCTCTGCATCATTATTACCAGCTTTTGGAAAACCAGCGGGCGAACCGGGATGATCCGGGGCAATGCCGAACCTTTAACCGAATTGGACGGACCTACGGATATTCCAACAATCATGAAAAGGCAATGCAATCCTATTATGAAGCGATCAAGCTGGCCGAACGGATTCCTGACCGGCAGGCCTATGCGGTCGCCATCAATGGATTGGGAATCAGTTACTATATTCTGGGCGACCTCAATCGCGCCCGCGAACTCTGTACCCAGGCATTATCCATCTTTTCGGAGCTATCGGATGATTACGGCAAAGCCAACGCCATGGAACACCTTGGCATCATCGCCTATCGTATCAATGATTACGATCAGGCCCGGGATTATTATCAGACCGCTCTGGATATTAAAACGAAACTCTATCCCCACTATCTGCTTGAAATCAGCGAGCTGATGGATGAACTGGCCGCCGTTTACATCAAACAAAAACAGTTCACCAAGGCTCTCGAACTCCTCAACCAACTGCTGGATTATCGTCAACGGACTCACAACACCAACCGGGAAGCCAACCTCTACTTCCGGATCGCCAATCTTCACATTGAGATGGAACAAATCGATCAGGCCATGCCCTATTTAACCCGGGCTTATCAGATGTATCGACAGTACGGTAATCTCAGAGCTCTTTACAATGTTTCTCTTAAGCTTTACCAGATCTATAAAAACCATTATCATGATCACCATAAAACCATCCGCTATCTGGAAGAATACTCCAGTCTTAAAACACCCATCAACAATA
>JAGOEH010000054.1 GCA_017997825.1 Candidatus Delongbacteria bacterium
GATTACTAACGGTTTCCAACGGAAATGCCAGATAAACCACGCCCCCCTGCCGTTCGCCGGAACCGAATCGTCCCCGATAAGCGACTCCGGCTTGTCGCGGCTGTCCGGAGGCTCCCCGGCTATAGTTATAGTGCAGAATGGCCTGAGATCCGTTGACCGGGTCAACGTCATCCGGAAAATCCTCCGGATAGATCTGGCCGATGGTCATAGCCAAGGATTGAAACGGGGTACCGTCAATCCCGGCAACCTGGGTCATGTTCAGATTGCCGTCATCCACCAGCCGGGCTTTGAGATAATGACGGTAAAACAGGGTATCGGAGGGAGTCGAACGGCTGTGGGTCCGATCGAGATCCCAGCCGATTTCCGAGCCCGATACCACCAATCGCCCGCCCTGTTCCAGATACTCGATAATCCGGGATTGCTCTTCCGGAGTAAAGGTTTTCTCCGCTGTCGATTGATCCCCGGCAAACCAAATCACATAATCAAAGGATTCCAATCCTACCAGACTATCGGCCACCGCCGAATGAGAAACGCAGGAGATTACGGCATCTCTGGCTGTCGTTACCGCTGAAAAATAGCTCGCCGCAAACGAATGGGTCGCCTGCTGCCAGCTTCCTGATCCGCCGTAGCGATCGAAACCATCCACTATCAAGATTTGAGGCAATCCGGTGCCGTCAGTCAGGCTGGATCGGGCATAAATATCACTGCGGACGCTTTCGTTGCCGGAACTGTCAACCGCCGTCAAATAGAAAAAATAGGTATTTTGGAGCGTCGGCTTAACAAATTCAGCCGGTGAATGGAAAATGAACGCATCCATATCACAGGTTAAGATTGATTCATCCGCTGCCTGGGCCCAACTCAGCATCTGGGTATTGAGGGCATAATAAAGGCGATAGCCTAGAATGTCGGACTCAGGGTTCTTTCGCCACATCACCCGCACAGATTTTTGGCGGTCGGTATTCAACACACCCAAAAGGGTTGGGGCCTGAGGCGGAACGACATTATTCCGGGTAACGGTAATAGGAAAGAACTGACGGGATTTATTGTGACGGGTATCCTCGGAAAACACCTCGAGCTGGTAATTCCCGATCGGGAGTTGCTCGGTATCCCAGGAATTGGGATTGACTCTGAGATTCTGATTGATATAATCGGCTCCATCCCCATTGGTCAGCCAGTAAACCGGGTTACTCAAAGTGGCTTCCCCTTTGACGAATACCCGGTGAACATCCTCATCGACCGGTTCATAATCAAAGCGATAGGCAATACCATCCGGGAACGGCTCAAAAACGATCCGGGTACGATCCGAATCCCAGATCCGGTATCCGGCCAGATAGGTGCCATTGTTGCCGTTGGTGCCGTAAGGGCCGTTTTTTTCCTCGATCTTTATTCTAATCTCGACCCGGCCGGCCAGGTTATCCGCCGACAGGGGCCAATCGCTACCGGCCATCCTAAATCTTAAGGTGGAAGCATGAATCTCGGGCGCGGTGGAATCGTAAAAAGGATAAAGCCCCCCCTCAGCCCGTAAATTGTTGATATAGGTTCCATAGCTGGAGGGATTATCGACCAGCGAACGCTCCCCAAAGTGCAGATGTCCCATGCCGGGATAAATGGTTCCGACGATGGTCACACCCTTGACGACCGTCTGACCTGCCTGCAAGCTCGGATTGGGTACGATATGCAGATAAACCATATGTTTCCATTGAGTGCCGATAGCGGAGCGAACCTGAACATAGGAATTCGAGCCGGAACCGTCATCGATCAGATGAACGATCCCATCCAGAACGGCATATACCGGCGAACCGTCCGCCTGCACAATATCGATGGCATTGTGAAAATGATCGTAACTCCCGGTATTCCGAAATTCACAAAAGGTTCCATCGATCTCCCGGCTCTGATGGAAAGGAGGCAGCGGCCACTGATATCGGACCGTATCCGGCTGGATGGCGTTTAAATCGGTTGATAAAATCAGCCCGAGAAAAAATACCTGAAAGGATTGACGGATCATCCGGCTCCAGCCATCAAAACCAGGATATGTCACTTCAGATTCCAGACTGTCGACATGATCGGATTCCGCCATTCGAGATAAGGGATTGAATATACTAAATTGACTAAACAGTTAAAAAAGGTCACCGTCAATATAAATCAATTATGGCCAATGTCAAGTCAAATCATGCCGGCCGATCGTAAATTTCACCCCTATCGGGATCGAGAATGCGATGATCCCGTTTTTCCGAACCCAATCACATCTGCAATTGATTGATTCATCGGGATTCATCGGTTGAACGGCGGATTCCGGTTCGATGATGGCGATCGGTCGGGAAATGTGTTTTTCAGCTTAGACGGATTGGGCCGGTTACGCGGGATGGATTGGGAACGGAATGGTTGGGTCAGGTTGGGTTAAATTAAGGTTGGGATTGAGCGGAGACCGCAAGTTTCAAATTCACCTTGCGGATATAGTCATCTACCTTGAATTTACGGCGGCATCCGTCATAGGTCATGGCGCGGATTTTCCCGATGACGGGCCGGTCGAACCAGGGACGGTCATGGACTCCGCCCAGGCTCCAGGCGATCCCGGCGTATCCGTTGGGATCGCGGCCGTCCAGATGATAGCGGTCATTCAGCCGGATGGCCTGATGCCAGGCCTCTTCGGGTGAAGAGCTCCATTCCAGGATTTTCTTGGCCCAGTACATCCGTAGGTAGCCGTGCATTTTACCGGTGACGACCATTTCGGTCTGAGCGGCATTCCACAGGGGATCATGGGTTTGGGCGTTTTCCAGTTCGTCCGAATGATAACGATACGGACGGTCATCCATCCGATGTTCTTCCAGACTCTTGCGGGCCCAGGCGGGAATCCCTTCCATCCGATCATAATCGGGATTATAACAGCAAAAATTATCCGACAGCTCACGTCGGACCAGCAGTTGTTCGATAAAGGCCTCACTCGATTGGGGGCTGAGTGAAAATTTGCCGAGATCCTGCAGCATCCGCTGGGCGGAAATCCAGCCGAAGTGCAGATAGGGAGAAAGACCGGATTGGCCGTCCCGCGTCGGATCATTACGAAAACGGTCATAGTCGGCCAGACCGGACTGAAGAAAATCCAGCCAGGCCTTTTCGGCTGCCGATTCACCCGCAACCGGATACCACCAATGAGATAGCGGAATCGATTGATAAGGCCAGTCCGGATCCCGCAGTCCTTCCAAACGGGCTTCCAGATCGGGCCATGGATGGACCGATGGAACCGGCCGAGGACATTCATCCAGAAATTGCGGCAGCAGCCGGTACAATTTGGGACGGAGCGTATGAGCCCCATACTCGGCTTTGCCGGAGACCCAGCGACAGGGTACCACATTATGGGCATCCACCTCAGCCATCGGAATCCGGATACGGTCCGCCACTTCATGCCGCCACATTCGGGGAATCCGCAGGGGATTGAAATCGGTTACCAGATAACCGGCCTTAATCCTTTCAATCGCCGCCGGGATGACCTCCTCCGGCTTCCCTTTCAGCACCATCAGCCGAATATTCAGCTCGGACAACCGCCGTTCGGTTTCCTTCAGTCCGGCTTCCATCAATCGCTCGATCCCGGAATCGGCTCCCAGGTATCCGGCCACCCGGACAAAAACAACGGCCATCGGAGACTGCAAGCGTTCCGCGGTCTGCAAGGCATGGCTCAAGGCCCAATTGTCGAAGACCCGCTGATCCCGATTCATCCAATAGACCACACCCCCGCTCCCCTTCTCCCCTTCCCTCAGCATCACAATGCGATTCGGATTCATTTCGGTCTTCCCCTATCGATCGGTTCTGTGTGTTTTTTTCTTTCCCGGCAATTCTTATTTCGTTCCGCCGTGGAGATCCAGTATACTAAACAACTCGAGCGTTTTATCGATCACCTCGTCCCGATTGAAGCCGGCGATACTTTTCCGGGTTGGTGCGACCACCACCCGGAACCGGTCGGAACGGGGAGCAAAATAGGTGAAGTTGTCCGGATTATTCCCGTAGATGGCCGTCATCGGTTTGTTGAAGGCCGAAGCCAGGTGAACCGCAGAGGTATCCGGAGTAACTACCAGATCGACCCGGCCAATCAGGGCCGTAAATTCGAGGATGGTATCGGTCGGGCAGGAAAGAACAATATCGGGTCGGTGGATGCGGTCCACCAAAGCCGCCAATAGGGACCGCCGGGCCGGAACAGCGGAAATAATGATGACGGCGCCGGTCTTCTGCTGCAGGCGAACCGCCAGATCCTCGATATCCTCATCGCCGAGACTCCGCCTCGGGTCACCGCCCTGGGGATTCAGCAAAATCAAGAAACGTCCGGAATAGCCCTTCAGAAAATCCTCGATCTTGGCGATTTCAAAATCCCCTAAAAAAATCTCATAACGGCGATCGACCGGCCGGTATCCGAAAAAATCCACCACCTCCAAATATCGGTCGGCACTATGCTGTTTCAATTCGGGAGAAATGAAACCATCATACAAACGCAAATCCTCATTGTGTAAATTATAGCGCAGATCCTTGCACAGGCCGATCAGCATCCCCGTTTTGATGATGCGGAATCGGATGATCATCCAGACCGAGGTATTCTGAAACAGATCGATAATCAGATCATACCGCTGACGACGGATCCGCAGCAACTGAATCAGGTTATTGAGATAATGATGACGGCGGAAACAATAGCGACGGGTGAGATGGGGATTATACCGGACCACCGCCTGGTTCTTGTCGCTCATGAAAAGATCGACCTGCAGATCGGGCCGGACCCGTTTCAATTCGCGAAAAACCGGCGTGCAGTTGACCATATCGCCGATATTGTCGGTCCGGATGATCAGGACCTTCCGGATTGATTCGGGTGAACGACCGACGCGCCGGGAGGTATAGGATACCGTTTTGATGACCAGCCGTTTGAGCCAGGTATCAAGTTTGAATCTTCCGGAACGAGGCTTAGCATCAGCACAGGCCATTGGACCATAATCCTTTCCGATGGATGGAAATCCAGGTTAACACGTCAAAAAACGATCAGGCTGTTCCGCCGGTCACTACTATCCAGCAAAAAGCTGCCGTATCAGAAAATAGTCTTAAAAAATCCTCAAGAGTAAGTCATACGAGACACTATGGTCAATTGCTCAGATGCGGAGACGTTGCTTGATCTTGCCGGCATAACGCCGGCTCATCACCTGGGGTTCCGCTACATGTTTCATGTAGATCCGATAACTGTGATCGAACCATTTTTCGACGTGATCGATGGCATTCAGATTGATAATGACGGAGCGGTGGATCCGGGTAAACTCTTTTTCCGGCAGTCGGCGCTCCCAGTCTTTGAGCAGTTTGGTGACCACCCGCTGATGCCCGTCATCGGTAAAGATACGGGAGCAATACTCTTCGGCCTGGATACACACGATGGTGCTGATTTTCAGAAATCGCCACTGACGTTCCAGCAGGATGAAAACCGAATCGTCGTAGCCAAGCCGCTCTTCGGTAACCGGCGCTTGCACCCCGCTCAGGATCCGGTCCATGGTGACGGCGAAGCGTTCCGGATTGACCGGTTTGAGCAGGTAATCGACGGCATTGACCTCGAAAGCACGAACCGCGTATTGGTCGAAGGCCGTAACAAAAACCGGACGGATGGACGAATCGATCCGATCCAGGACTTCAAATCCGGTTTCACCCCGTAGTTGAATATCCAGAAACAGCAATTGAGGCTTAAGACTGTGAATCAATTCCACCGCCTGGTCCACATCGGCAGCCTCACCCACCACCCGGATCTGAGGATAGGCCGCCAGGAGTCTGAGCAGGCCACGCCGGGCCAATTCCTCATCATCCACGACCAGAGCGGAAATTATGGTATTTGGTTTGTCATCGGTCATCGAATCAAACACCTTTTAAATCAGACTATTTATCCGTTATACCATTCCAAAATACGATCACGGCAAAAAGGATCATCATTCGCCATCAGCCATAAAATCTCATGCCACGGGATTCAATGCGGCGAGTGCAATCCGGATTTCAGCCTGCACCTGATCCGGTCTGAAATCTAAACGAAAGCGGGCCTGATCCTGATACTTCAGAGCCAGACGCTGGCGGATATTGTTCAATCCTACCCGGGTACTGCCTCCCGGGATGGATGGTTCATCCTTTTCCATCCATCGTCCGGAATTGATCACCCGGATCATCAGGTCAGTCCCGTCCACCACGGCCTCAATCGTTATTTTCAGGGGCATCGGACTGGTTTTCATTCCATGCTTGACCGCATTCTCGACCAGCGAATGAATCAGAAAACAGGGGATGGGAAGCGATCCGGCGTGTTCCGACGTGGTGATCTCGACCTTCAGGCTTTCTCCATAGCGTAATTTTTCGATATCCAGATAATTGCGTACCGCATTCAGTTCCTCGCGGATCATCACGTGATTCTGATCCCCCATCTGCAGTGAATAGCGCAAGAATTCCGCCAGTTTGATGATCATAGCCTGGGCGGTAGCTTTATCGTCATCGATCACGGTATGAATCGAATTGAAGGCATTGAATAAAAAATGCGGATTAAGCTGATAGGTCAGTAATTGTAATCGAGATTGCCGGGCCAGGCTCTCGGATTGGAACGCGGATTCCCGCTGGCGATGGTAGTCATACCAATACCGGATAAAAAAATAGAGGGTGCCCCAGGCCAGCAGGGTATAAAACTGAATCTGGGATTCGCGGCCGATCATGATCAGCAAGCCGATAGTGAAGGGATTCCGATCGATCAGACGATAGTACAACGAATCGAAGGGAAATCCCGTCAGCTTGAGGAACCAGAGTTCGAATCCGATATACACCGCGATCCAGATCAGGCAGAACAGGATGGTGAAAAAAAACACCGTCATCATCAGACGGGGAAGACTGGAGTTTTTTCTGATAATCAGACGATAAACATAATGAAGGATCCAGGTTACCCCGATGCCCAATCCGGCATTCATTCCATGCGTCGCATAGATAATGGCCCGATTCTCATACCCGGCGCACGGACACATCACCACAAACAGGATCGACAACAGGCACCATGCGCTCCATCCCACCACCTGCAGCACCCAAAAGGTCGAGACGGGGAAATGGATCCGGCTGAGCCGGCTGAACAAATCCTTGCTGTTCATCGGTTATCGATCCCTTCTATACGGATTGAGTCGAACCGGTCTGCTCCGTTTGATGGGCAGGTTCCATCCATTCCACCACGGTCGATCAATCCGGCACAATCCGACCCTTCAGCTATCGTTTCCTGCACTATACTGCCAACCCGCTGTAAACCATGCCTCTTCCATTTGGATCAGAGACATCGACTATTGATAACCCATTTCTTCTGAAAACTCAAGTCAAAAAATCATTTCATGGAAAGATGGTATTTTTTCATGATCGATGCGATTTCCGGATGGGGATTCGGTTTTTTGGAAGCGGAAATGGTCTCCCCTTTTAGGGTGATCAGCGTTCCGTTTTCCCGAGCCAGACTGATCTTGCCGATAAACTGGCCACTGTCATGGGCTTCTCCGACCAATCCATCGTCGATGGTGCGGTACTGCATCTGACGGTTGCTGCCGCTGATAACCACATCAATCTGGGGGTATCGGTTCAGCATCTCGATATTTTGGTTGAATTCCTGATACCCCAGTAGAATCAGCAGATCAGTCTTGGAATCCAGTTTTTTGACCAGTTCCGGCAAAACCGAATCGGGAGCGACCACCCGAAATCCTTTCTGGTAATCAGGTAGAGATTGGGCGACCGCCGGTTTATCTTCCATGATTCCGATGATGCCGATCCGGATTCCATCCCGGTTGATGATGCGGTAAGGGGGGAATAAAGGAGTCGACCCCTGAGCCGGGAAGAGATTGGCCGAAACGAAGCTGAATTGGGCTTTGCGGGAGAGTTCCTTTAGGGTAGCGATTCCATAGCGTAAATCTTTCAGACAGATATTGACGGCATCATAATGGATGGCGTTCAAGGCATCCACCATCATTTCGCCCTTGGAGGCATCCGCTTTGGCGTCGCCGAACAGGGAGTTTCCGGCATCCACCACCACCGGATTAGGGCAGGAACGGCTCAGGGAATCCATCCAGACGGCCAGATTCATCAGAAGATTCTCGGCGCTGCGACATCCGCAGCTTTTAATCTTGGCCTGCCGGTCATTGGTATGCAGGATGGTGACCCGAAAGGTCGGTTTAGAATCGGAAAAAAACCAGAAGGAATAAATCCTGACCGGCATCAATGCCAGCGTTATCATGACGATCAAGCACCATGAACGGTTCAGCTTCATAATACGGCTCCTTTGAATGAGGGTTTGGCCATCGATCACGGTCAAGAAAAAAGACAACGATCGACCGGATATCGGATAATAATCCGGATATCCGATAAAACCTACTCAAACTCCATCAAAGGGTATAAAATCCAATTAACGGCGCTTTTCGGCAATAAGCGGTCAAGCAGGATAGAATATGGTTTGGAAATGGATCAATAATTCAAAGGATATCGGCATCATCGCCGCCGGCGTGATAGCCGGTTACCGGTAACAAACGGGAAAGGATGGGGTTTCTGTATCATAAGGGCTCGGGGGATAAGAGGAATCCATCAGGGATTGGCAATCCGGCGGACTCCTCTGATCATTTAGCCGATTATTCGATTGGAGGATTATCGATCATGGTCATAAAACCAATCCGGATCAAACCATGATCCGGTTTAAGGCAGTTCGATAATGCGGCATTGACTTTCATTACCGCTGCGTGAAACGGCGGTGACAGCGATCCGGCGCAGCGGAATCATCCGGGTCGAATCAGCCGGATCGGGAATATCGGCCTTGAGCTGATACTGCCTGGTATCGGAATTGAGAATCTGATACTCCCAGGTCTGGTGGTACTGATAATAGAGGACCCAGCGGAAGACCGGCTGATTGGACGGTTGCTCCCATGTGATTCTGATTTGTTGATCCGGCTTATTCCAGCTCACCTTAGGCGGATTGGGCTTATGGGTGTCCAGCCAGGGGAAGGCGGGAGCCAGAGCCTGGCGGCGATAGGGCCCGGCCCTTAGGGAGTCGTTGATACCGAAGACATTGCCGGTAAAGGATTTCATACTGAAATGGATATGGCCGGGGGCCTGGGTTTCCATGCCGCGGGTAATCATGATCTGCCGGACGGCTTCTTCGACATTGGTCGGTCCCCGCATATTGAACACCGCCATTCCGGGCCAGAGATGACGCTGATGCGGATTGTGCTCACCCCACCATCCCAGCAGTACCGGAAAGCTGAGCGGCAATCGGCTGATCGGCCAGTACAACTGGGGGGTAAAATAATCGAGCCAGCCTTTTTCCAGCCATAACAAGGCATCGGCATACAACTGGTCATACTGGCTGAATCCGACCACATCCCGGGGATAGCCGGGTTTCCAGAATCCGAAGGGACTGATCCCGAACCGGACCTGCCTTTTTTCTTTCTTAATGGATTGATAGATCTCCTTGATAAAGCGATTGACGCTTTCCCGCCGCCAATCGGACCGGCTCAGCTTGCCGCCGGCCGCCTGATAGCGGTTCCAGGTCAGGCTGTCGGGAAAATCCTGGCCTTCGTTATACTCGGCATAGGGATAGAAATAATCGTCGAAATGGATCCCGTCGACATCATAGCGCCGCACCACATCCATCACCACATCCAGAGAATGTTTACGGGTCAGGGGATCAGCCGGATCCATCCAGTACATTCCGTTTTTCAGTCCGCGGACCAGCTCCGGTTTGCGTTTGACAATCGAGGATTCGGAGATTACTCCACCCTGGTGGTGGTGGGCCCGATAGGGATTGAACCAGGCATGGAGTTCCATACCCCGCTTATGGGCTTCCGTCACCCAGAATTCGAGTGGATCATAATAGGGATCAGGGGCCTGTCCCTGTTGACCGGTCAGGAAATAGGACCAGGGTTCCAGATCACTGCGGTAGAAGGCATCACACTGGGGTCGGACCTGAAGAACAATGGCATTCATGGTGAGAGCGGCGGCCGAATCCAGAATGGCGATAGCCTCCGCCTGCTGTTCGGCGGTAGTCAGCCCCGGTTTACTCGGCCAATCGATATTGGCGACCGTAGCTACCCACACCGCCCGAAACTCACGCCGGACCGAGGGCTGCTCCGGATCCCAGGCCGGCTTCCGAGTCCCGCCGCCTGAAAAAACACAACCGCCTCCCACCAGCATCACCCACGCTCCCACGATGACCAGCCATCCTAAACGTTTCACCATCATGATTCCTTTCCCTATTTTTATTTACAATTATGATCATAGCGATCGGTTGAGAAATCGATCCATACCGGCTGATCCACCCAACCGGATCGGTCATTGCCTGCTGGTTTCCATTTTTATCATGAATGATCCAAGGCACCGGATGGTCCGGGACTAGGTCACGGCAGATCGATGATCCGGCACTGGCTCTCATTGCCGGTACACGAAACCGCTGACACCCCGAAACGCTTCAGCAGCAGAGTTTTGGTCGAATCGGATGGATGGGGTAATGCCGCCTCGAGGCGATACTCCCCGATTCCCTGGTTCAGGATCCGATACTCCCAGTTTTGCCGGTACTGATAATAGATAATCCATCGGAACGCCGAGGGAGCGGAACCTTTATCCCATTTAACCACGATCTGCTGATCCTGTTTGTCCCAGGTAACAACCGGAGGATTGGGTTTTTGCTTATCCAGCCAGGGAAAGGCGGGAACCAGTGCCTGGGTCCGATAGGGTCCGGAACGGAGTGAATCGTTAATGCCGAACAGATTCCGGCTGAAATAATTCATGCTGTAGTAGATCTGCCCGGGGGCTTCGGATTCCATGCCGCGGGAAATCATGATTTGACGGACAGCTTCCTGAACATCCTGAGGTCCCTCCATGCTGAACACATCCAAGCCGGGCCAGAGATGGCGGCCTTTTTGATTATGGTCCTTCCACCAGCCCAGCAATACCGGAAAACTAAGGTCCATGTGGTTAGTTGGCCAATAGATCTGGGGTATATAATAATCCATCCACCCCTTTTCGATCCACAGCCGGGCATCGGCGTAAAGTTCGTCATGCTGACTGAAACCGGCGGCATCGCGGGGATAGCCGGGTTTCCAGAATCCGAAGGGACTGATCCCAAATCGGACCTGCTTCTTTTCTTTTTTAATCATCCGGTAGACGTCCCGGACAAACTGGTTGACGTTTTCCCGCCGCCAGTCTTCCCGGCTCAGTTTGCCGCCGGATGACCGGTATTGTCCCCAGGTCACACTATCGGGGAAATCACGCCCCTGGCTATATTCGGCATAGGGGTAAAAATAGTCGTCAAACTGGATCCCGTCGATATCATAGCGCCGGATCACATCCAGCACCACCTTCATAACATGACCCGGTGTCCGGGGATCGCCCGGATCCATCCAGTACATTCCATTCTGCAATCGATGGATCAGTTCCGGCTGTCGCTTGACGATGGAGTGTTCGGTGACCTCTCCTCCCATGGTATGGTGAGCCCGGTAGGGATTCATCCAGGCATGCAGCTCCAGTCCCCGCTGATGGGCCTGTGTGATCCAGAATTCGAGCGGATCGTAATAGGGTTCCGGAGCCTGTCCCTGTTTACCGGTCAGATAATAGGACCAGGGTTCCAGCTCGCTCTTGTAGAAGGCATCACTCTGAGGCCGTATCTGAAGAATAATGGCATTCATATTCATGGCGGCGGCCGAATCCAGAATGGCGACCACTTCCGCCTGCTGCTCGGCTGTACTCAACCCGGCCCGGCTCGGCCAATCGATATTGGCCACCGTGGCCACCCAAATAGCCCGAAATTCCCGGCGAACCGAAGGTTTTTGGGGATCCATTGACTGTTCCGCCATCCGACTATTCCCGGAAAATATACATCCCCCCCCAATCAGTAACAATCCAATTCCGATCACGATCATTCCACATCGTATCGTTCTCACCATGATTCCTTCCTGTGATGGATTAAAGGTCGTTTTGCTTCACTATTAACGGATAACGCAATGGTATGGAAATGCTAAAACAAATCTATCATACATTTTTATTCACTGAAAGTCAAGATCAAACATCCATCGGAGCCCAAATTTCAAGCTCCCTTTAACCACTTATCGTTAAAGATGATAAAAACTAGGAACGACCTGTGCTATCTATATCCATTCAATTGAATTTATTATATTTCATGAACTAGGGCCTCCAATTTTCATGGCAAGATTCAACCCCGCAACCGGAAAGTCCGATCGGATCTTGGCGGACACTGTTCATCCGAACCAGGCCAATCATTTTTGCTTTCACAAAACCCCATCGAATAAAGACTACATACCCGTCCCCGGAACCACGATCTGATAACGCCAATCACGATAATCCGATTTTATATTGACATTGTATTGAAATTTTTCTATACTATGCAATGTTATTCTCAACACCGCTTATTGATCATTAATTTTGAGTGAATAATCGATTTTAATCCGAGTTGAATTGAGCGTCCATAATCTCACTCACGATGAAGGAGTCATGATGAAGAACAGAACGACGGTATTGTTTTTATTGGGGTGGCTATTATTCTGTCCGATGTTGAGCGCGGCCGGAGTGGTCATTATTGCTCATCGTGGGGCTTCCGGGTTGGCACCGGAGAACACCATGTCGGCATTTGCCAAGGCGATCGAGATCGGGTCGGAGTATTTTGAGCTGGATGTTTATTTATCTAAGGATGATTCGTTGATGCTGATGCATGATGCCACCGTGGACCGAACCACCTCCGGCAGCGGCAGTGTGGCTTCGATGACCTATCAGCAACTGCGGGGGCTGGACGCGGGCTCCTGGTTTTCGGCCGAATTCGCCGGCGAGATGATCCCGACCCTGTCGGAGGCGTTGGATTTGGCAGTGGCTGCACCCTACCCGGTGGGGGTCGTAATCGAGATCAAGGCCACTACGGCCGGGATCGTGGAAAAAATCATCGCGGAGGTTCAGAAACGCAACCTGCAGAAGAGGGTCATCATCAGCAGTTTCAGCCTGAGCCTGATCACCCAGTCCAAACAGATCGATCCGTCAATACCGGTCCAGTTGTTTGCTACAGCCACTCAAACCCACATCAACCAGGTGGATGCCATCCATGGGGAATGGGTCGGTACCGGCGGGGCGGTCACCAGGGCCTTGGTGGATTCCACCCATGCCCGGGGAATGTTCCTGAATAAGTGGACCGTCAATTCGGGTTCCGATATGGCCACCCTGATCAGTCAGGGAGTCGATGCCATCACCACCAACTTTCCCAATATTGCCAAAGCCATCATGGACACCACGCCGCCCAGCGATGTGGTGATGCTTGCGCCGACGGTCGACGGCAGCCGGATCAGTCTTAGCTGGCAGCCGGCTACCGATAAGGAAAGCGGGATTCTGGGGTATGAACTGTATCGGGATACCCTACCCGGCGCAGTGACGCTATTGCGATCCCTACCCGATACCACTCTTTATATCGATGAAACCCTAAGCGAATCCAAAACCTTTTATTATCGGGTTCGAGCCAAAAACAGCGGTGGAATGATCAGCCCCAATTACAGCAATGAGGTCAGCGCCACCACCACCAGTGATCGGCAGCCGCCCCGTATCCGGGAAATCCACTCTTACGGATTGGCCGACCAGGTGATCGTCGCCTTCGATGAATGCCTGGATCAGGTCTCGGCCGAAACCGCCGCCAATTACCGGATCACACCGGAAACCGCCATAGTGGGCGCCCGGCTCTCCCTCGACAAACAATCGGTCATTCTGAGCGTAGCACCTTTAACAGAGGTTACTGCCTACACTCTCACCGTATCCAATCTGAAGGATATAGCCGCAATACCGAATCAAATGCCTCAGCCCGAAACCAAGAGCTTTACCTACACTCCCCTGATGTCCAATACGGTGGCCTATTGGAATATGGAGGAAGGCAGCGGAACGGCATTGAGTGACCATTCCGGAAATAATAATCGGGGAACGATATACGGCAGCCCGGTATGGAACGGCGGACGGTCAGGCAACGGCCTGATATTCGACGGGATCAATGACTACACAACTATTCCATCCTCCGGATCGCTCAATATCAACACCAATGCCGTCAGTATATCGGTCTGGGTCCGCCTGGACTACCTGCCCAACGATCTGCCCGGCAGTTACGGTCCGATCTATGATTCCAACACCGATTGTTATGTATTGTATGAGGACCGGGGTGTCAATGAACTGCGGTTCAAAGTGACTACCGACAAGAGTGCCGAACGCCCGGGGATTCCGGCCTCCTATCTGACGACCGGAGAATGGCTGCATATCGTCGGGGTTTATGATGGAAGCCGGGTGCGTATTTACCTCAACGGCCAGCTCCGTGATTCCCACAATCTGTCCGGTACCGTCAAATCCGGCCAGCAGGCCGCCATCGGGCTGGCCTCCGGATGCTATTTCAAGGGAGCCATCGATGAGCTCCATATCTTCAATCAGGCGCTGACCACCGATGAAATCCAGTTTTTGTATACCGGTCAGACACCGGCCACCTCGGTTCAGGAACCTTCTGAATTCAAGCAGCAGGGCCGGCTTAGCCAAAATTATCCCAATCCCTTCAATGCCTCAACTACCCTCAGCTATCAACTGGCGGAACCCGGTCGGGTCCACCTGGCTGTATATGATGTCCTGGGACGCCGCATCAGTCAACTGGTCGATCAGGTTCAGCCGGCCGGCAGCCATCGGATCACCTGGAACGGCACCCGTCAGAATGGTGAGCCGGTCGGCAGCGGCCTCTATTTTTACCGGCTGACCACCGCCCAATCCGATCAGACCCGGCGCATGATCCTGATGAAATAATTGATAGTCAATCCTTCCATCATAGATCAACAATAACCCATCGATTTTATTCATATCGGTCATTCGACTATGTAACTCCATTCTACTTGACGGAATCTGAAATTTCAATATAGGAAAAAAACACTAAAAGTCAATTTCGAAAATCTAATCCCCATCCAAACATGTTATATGTTTTTTATCGATCACCTAAATTCCTATTGACATTTTTAAAAACCTGATTATATTATATCTAAAGCCAACCATCCAAACCGGAGTGAAAGCCAGACTTGGAAATCCGATTTACGGCCGAACTGGAAAAACTATATGTAAGCGGAACGATGCCGGGATCAGGATCCAGAAACAAACTGGACAAGCGGGTTATCGATCAGTTTTTTGAAGTGACGGCCATCCTGGAAGCGGCGAATGACATCTATGATTTATGGCATCAGCCCTCACTTCATTTTGAACACCTCCAGGGACGCTCAGGTACGTGGTATTCCGCTCGGCTGGATCGGAAATGGAGGCTCGAGATGACGATCGAATGGACGAATGATAGTAAGACCATCGGTATCATCAGCCTTGAACATATCAGCAATCATTACCGGTGATTGACACTATCGAAGGAGGAGCATCATGGCGACGAAACTGAAACCTTTTATCACTATCGGCCCCGGCCAGATCATCAAGCGGAACCTCAAGGCGTTGAACTGGACCCAGAATGATCTGGCGGAAATTATTTCAATGCGTCCCGAGACCATCAGTCAATTGATTCAAAACAAACAGGGCATCACCCCCGATACCGCCATCCGGCTGGGGAAGGCCTTTAACAGCAGTCCTGAGTTTTGGCTCAATCTGGCCCAGGCCTATCAGCTCAGAATGAAAGAAGAGACTGAGATCAACCGGGGAATTGCCGTCAAGGCCGAGATCCGCAAATATATGCCGTTGCAGGAAATGAAAAAGAAGGGATGGATCACCTTTGAGGGTGACGTTCCATCTCAGGTCAAAGCATATTGTCAATTCTGGAATCTTCCCCATCATCCGGACAATATACAGATTGATGTATCGATGTATGAAGGATCCCAATTATCGTTTTGTGCTCGTCAAAAAAATGATGATGGGCATTTCACGCGTTACTATACCCTGGCCTGGCTACAGAAGGTCAGACAGAGCGCCGCCTTGCTGCCCTCCATCCGCTATTCGCGGCCAAAACTGGAGAAACTCTATCAACGGATTCCGGAATACACCCGCGATCCGCTGGGTGTTAAATCATTTCTTGCCGATCTGTGCCGGACCGGGGTCAAATTTCTGGTAGTCAGTCATCTGTCCAAAACTTATCTGGATGGGGCCTGTTTCATGGATGGCCCCAATCCGGTCATTGCTTACACGGCCCGATACGACCGGCTGGACAATTTCTGGTTCACTATAGCCCACGAGATGGCCCATGTGCTCCTTCATCTTAAGGATGGCAATGACTGTTTTATTGATAATTTGGAAAATCCGGCCGACGAAGACCAGCGTGAATCGGAGGCCAACGAAAAAGCCTGCGGGGTATTGGGTGTCGAGCAGCTTATCGCCAATGCCAAGGATTATCAGCACTATTTTTCTGAGGAGCGCTTACTGGAAACCGCCGATAAAAGCGGGTTGGATCCATCGATCGCACTCGGTTTTCTACAGCATTTCAAAATAGTTGATTACCGATGCCTGAACCGATACCGCCGGACCGTCATGAATCTGATCCCCGATCACTATATTGCCGGCTGACCCAGCATTCAGTATGATTTGGATTACGGAATCCTGTTCACTACACTCTTGCGAGGATTAAAAACTGCATCCCAGCTTGAGAGAGGCTTCCGATGAGGTTTTAACCGAATAGGTATCATCATTGAATTTAATCTTCCGATCTCCTGCGATTGGGATATGGATCGCCACCCAGGGATTGATATATAACCAACGGTAAAAATAATAGGTATATCCGCTTCCAAGAGTGAATATTGAAGTCTGATAGTCCTTTTTATGACCGGAACTCGTCTGCTTTACATTTCCATCCCAGATTTCAAAACCGCTGCCGATCCACCAGCCATGAAATCCCTTTTGAGGGTAATAATCCACAATCAGCGCCTTGACATCCAATACATTATCCTTAAATCCGGAGGGAGTCACAAAATCAGGAGTTGTCAGGTGCGACAGCACCATTCGACTGCGCCAATGCTCATATCCGCCGATCAGGGAGGCATAATAGCCATCGAAAACGAATGGGATAACATCCAACTCAGTCCCGACCATCCATTGACGGAAAATCTTCTGCTGGGCATTCATCGGTCCAATAAAGCTCAACAGCATAACAACCAAAACCGTTTTCAACGAATTCATGGATTACTCCCCTATCACCCGACCATCCGGATCAAAATTCAGGTGGGTATTCTTTTTATAGGTAACGCCATGGATGGTCTGCTCATTGGCCAAGGTAGCCTGTTTGAGTGACCCGTTTGCATGCAATACAATCTGATGCATGATGCTGCCTCGGCACATGATCGCGCCGATTTCCACATCGTTCGGGGCAAAAAAGGAGTTAAGTTTTCCATCGGGATAAAAGCTGGTCGTGATGCCCTTGGGGCCTCCCCCACCCCGGCAGAGGTGTCCCTGGATCTCGGTATCCTTTGGAAAAACAGCCATCAACCGGCCATTCCGGAATAGGATCCAGGTATCTTCGGCAAAGGAAATATTTTGGATGGTTACGGAATCACTGAGCTGAAAAAGGGTAAGCTTCCAATCCCCGGTAAAATGAGCCCAATCGGAAGCGCAGGGATAGCCTTCGATTATTGTATTATGTTTCAGCTTGCCGATGACACAGAGTGTATCCTGATCATTGACGGCATACCGGATTTTTTCGAATTCCACCCCGTGCACCGACCGGTTATACTCCCATGACGTATAGCCGCAGGTTATTAGCAGTAAAAGGATCCCTCCGGTT
>JAGOEH010000055.1 GCA_017997825.1 Candidatus Delongbacteria bacterium
TGCATTGACACAGAGATTAACCAGGATCTGATCGATCTGAGTCGGATCGATCCGGATCAGGCAGACCGCCGGAAACGGGATCCAGTTGAGGATGATATTTACACCGATCAATCGTTTTAGCATCGTGATCATTCCGTCCACCATCTCATTCAGATCGACGATTTGGAGGGTGACGGCTTGTTTGCGGGCAAAGGCCAGCAGTTGTGCCGTCATGCGGGAGGAGCTTTCGGCGGCTTTTCTGATTTCCTGGAAGGGATGATAAAACGGATCGGAGGGCTGAATGGTGAGCATTGCCATTTCGGTTTGTCCCAGGATTACGGCCAGCATATTATTGAAATCATGAGCGATTCCGCCGGCCAATTGACCGATCGATTCCAGCTTTTGGGATTGCAAAAGCTGGTTTGTGAGTTTTTCCCGTTCATTCTCAGAGCGTTTGCGTTCATCGATCTCGAATCCCAGGGTCACGAATGTTGCCAAGGAGGTAGCCAAGGCTTCTTCTTCCCGGGTCCAGGCGCGCTGAAGTCCGGTGGCTTCAAAGCTGAGAACGCCCCGAACCCGTTGGCCGAACCAGATGGGAACATCCAAGAGCGAGTGGATATCATGATATTTCAGATAGGATTCCGGGATATCCCGGGTGCGCGGATCGGTATTTACATCCTTCACCGAAATCAGTTTACCCTCCCGATGAGCAAAGGCGTAAGTCGGAAAATCAGCCGATCGAAGTTCTTCACCGGAAGAATGGCTTTGGGTACTCATTTCATACAGACTGATGCATCGAAGGGTGGAATAATCATCGGAATAGATCCAGACGCTGACACGATCGGTTCCCAGCAGGCGGCTGCCGAGACGGGTAATCTCAGCGACTGCATTTTCAAAATCGTTCAGAAATAGTTGACCGTTGATCAGGAGATTCTGCAGACTTTCGTTCCGGCTCTGAAGCAGCTGTTCGCGCCGCTGCAAGGCGCGTTCCGCCTGAAGACGCTCGGTAATGTCAAAAAAACAGGCCAAGAGTCCATCGTCGATCAGGATTCCAAAAATCAGCATGGTTTTGACATGACCATCCTTGCAGGTAACCTGATACTCTTCCGCCTGGATATCATCTCCGGTGGCCATGGCCTTTTCGACTGCCTGGTTCCACAAGGTTTTCACTTTGTTTCGATATCGGGGTTCCGGATAGGCCAAGTCCCACCAGTGATCCAGAGTGGGAATATCCTGCAAGGTATAACCCATTTCTTCGGTCATCCGCTTATTGATACCGGCAATCCGACCGTCATATAAGGCATAAGAAAAAGGAATCGGAGCCTGATCAAACAGTTGTTTGAAGCGGCGTTCGCTCTCACGGAGGGATTTCTCGACCTGCTTGCGCTGCGTGATATCGCGGAAAAACCAAACCCGGCCATAATAGGTTCCATCCTTGCCGATCATAGGAGCGGTATTGCGGTCAAAGATCCGGCCATCCTTCAGTATCAGCTCATCATGTCTGACCGCCTGATTATCCTGATAAATCTGTTCGACGCTCTTCAAAAAGCCATCATAATCCTTAACCTGATCAGCGACAGAGTCAACCGCCCGACGATCCGACCGGGTTTCCATCACATCCGGCGGGATTGACCACATCTGCACAAAGCGCTGGTTCCATGAGATCATCCTGGACTGAGGATCCACCACCAAAATTCCGTCCAGAGTCAATTCCTGCTGAGCAGCCAGAACCGCGTGATTAAAGGACAATTGGTCTTCGGCCTGTTTCAGGGGAGTGATATCCACCGTCAGATTCAGAATCACCTGATTAATTCCCATCGCAATAATCCGGCTGGATACCAGCACCACCTTGATATGTCCATCCCGAGTCAGGATCCGGATCTCGCGGTTGAAGCATTCTCCGTTCCGGTGCACCTCATAGACCAACCGATCCCATTCCGGGCAATCCTTAATCATCCCAAGTTCTTCCGCCGTGTGCCCCAGACATGCGCTCTGATCGTATCCAACCATAGAACAGAAAGCCTGGTTGACCATCATCAATCGTCCCTGCATATCGGTAATTTGACATCCATAGGGAGCCAGATCAAAAAACGCCTTGAATTGCAGAGCATTCTGCTCCGCTTCACGCTTCAAAATCCGCTGCCGATGAACCAGCATGACCAACCCGGCAATCAGTGTTCCTTCCAGAATAATAAACACGATCAGAATCAAAGCGTAATGCCGATACTGATCCCAGAATCCCGGTATGGGTGGCCGCACAATCCGGCTATCCGGAGGTAAAACCGAGAGCGGAATTCCATATCGTTCCAGGGCAGGATAATCAAAAACCGGTTGGGAATGCTCGATCTCAGGGGGACACTGCGTAACAGAGTTTCCATGAAGAATCTTCAGGCTAAGCTCGGCCAATTGTTGTCCCTGCAATAATCCGCTATTCATATTCCCACCCGTCACTCCAAATTCCAGATAGGCGTCGACATGGCTGAAGACCGGAACCGGCGAGCGGGCCGTCAGTTGCGGTAAAAAGGTTTTGATGTCAATATAGCGTCCTGAGCGGGAATAGAAAAAATCCATAAAATAGATCACATCCCCGGCCTTAAGGCGACTGACCATAGATAACAAACTATCCGTTTCCAACCCGGAACCATCATCAAAAAATCCAAACTCTACACGCCCTGAGTAGTAGGAAAAAAATCGGGAAATCTCACGCCGGTTGATCCGGCCGGTCGTCGACGGATCGGTGATGATCCAGATCTTGTATGTATTGGGTAATACATAGAGAATGGTTTCAATGTTTTTTTGGTAATTCTTAGCCGGTAAAACCCCGGTCGTAGTACTGGAAATCTTGCCGGGATCCTCCACCCCGGAAAACACCAGCGGCACTCCGGGAAATAAATGATCCCGAATCCGACTCACAAAATTATAGGCATCCTGATCCGAAACCATGATCAAGTCAAACCGCACATCGTAATACTTGGCCTTCCAAACCGCCGTAATTGCCTCCCCCAAACGGTCATTGATTGAGGAGCTATAACGCTTACCATCCAGATACTCGATCCGCAGATCCATATTCTCCCGGTAAGCCCGGGTCATCACCTGCCGGATGCCGGCCTGTACGTTATCGGACCATAAATAGCCGGGATGATAAGAATTGACATACAAAACACAGGGAACCGCATCCGGAAGGGAGCGACCGATGAACCGAGAGGATGAAACAAGAGAATCCTTAATTTGGGACGCTATGGTTCCATTGATCATGATCAAAAGCAGAATCAAGGCTCTGACCATAATCATTGGTTCAGGCATAAGGGTGAACAGAATGGACCGATTTCGATCTTTCATCTTGTGTTTATCCATTTGCCGGATTATCCATACCTATCGGAACAACATAACCATTAATAAACCCAATTGGCTGACCTATCACTACAAAATAACACCGATCCACCTAAAAGTCAAAATTTTATTTTATTTCGGCTGCCTGCCATTCCACCAAACCGGCCGACTCGTTTCCCGCCGGCAGGCACATGCTTCCAGCCTGTTTTAATTAAACCGAACCCATCGTATTATGAATCCGGGGTGAATCCTACAATGGTTAGCAAAAACTCCCCGATGACGTTTTTTAATTGCATAAGTCAAGAATTCAATATGGTTCACTCAAAATATCGAAATCGTTCACAAAATATCACGTTGGTTATTATCCTTTCTTCATCGTCTCGCTCCATTTTGAGGAGTGATTTGATTGAGTCATAAACAAACTAAGGACAATCCGGAAACGGGATGGAATTATTTAAAACAAGGAAATACCATACTCTTTTTTTTATTGACTTTATTCTCTATATTGTTTATGTTATAAAAATGGAAGATTGTTTGTTTATTAAACGAATTAATTAAACCTTAAAAACCGATCTGTCATGACAAAAACTGATCATCCCCGTTTTGCCGGTCTGGATGTTTTACGAGGATTTGCTATTTTGGGAATGGTTCTATCCGGTGTCATTCCCTTTCATGTTTTACCGGACTGGATGTACCACGCCCAACTCCCGCCTCCGGATCATCGGTTTGATCCGACGCTGCCCGGTATCACCTGGGTCGATCTGGTTTTCCCATTCTTTCTGTTCGCCTTGGGGGTTGCAATCCCTCTTTCCATGGAGCGCTATTTTCGATCACCCTCCCCTTCCGATACGGACCGCTTCACATTCCATTCCGTTATCCCCTCATGGATCATCAATCTGGCCAAACGGGTCGGACTGCTTTTCTTTTTCGCTCTATTTGTGCAGCACAGTAATCCCTGGCTGATGTCTGATTCTCCGGATTGGCTGATATGGGTTCTCCAATGGCTAAGATTGGCATGCCTATTTGGAATCCTGATCCGGCTGCCTAGTCGCTTTACGGCCCTTCAGCGATTAGCCATTCGTTCGGCCGGATGGATCGGCGCGATCCTGTTTTTAGTCCTGACCCCCTATTCCGACGGAACGGGATTCAGTCTAACCCGCTATGACATCATTATCGTTGTATTAGCCAATATGGCCTTATTTGGAACCCTGATCTGGCGGATGACCCGTCATCATCCCGGATGGAGGATCGGCATCATGGGTTTACTGATCGCCTTCCGCCTGTCCCATTCTTCTCCCGGATGGACGGATTGGCTGTGGAATCTGACACCATACCAAGAATTTTACCAGTTTTATTTTCTGCAATACCTGCTGATCGTGATCCCGGCTACCCTGATCGGCGATCAACTGATGACCGACATGAACCCTCACGACAGAGTAAATGACGATACTCCTTATCCGCTATTTCCGAACCCGCGATGGATCGTGGGATTGATCGGAGTATTGATTCCGCTGGTGACAGTCGGATTGAAGCTGCGCCACGTGACACTGACACTCCTGGTGGTCCTGATGCTGTTGGCCCTGATCGGATGGATCATCCACACCTGGGATGGAACGATCGGAAAACGATTTAAAACCCTGACAGCCTGGGGAGTCTATTGGCTGATTGCGGGACTGACACTGGAGCCCTTTGAAGGGGGTATCAAAAAAGATCATCCCACCCTGAGCTATTACTTTGTGACTACCGGATTGGCGGTATTTTTGCTGATGGGGATTATGCTTCTTGATCGCACTCGCCGTCGTTCCGGTTGGATGACGCTAGTGATTGAAAACGGCAAGAATCCGCTTTTGGCATATAGTGGGATACGGTGTCTGATTTGGCCGTTGCTTGAATTAACGCATCTCAATCCTCTGATGGACACCCTGATGAGTTCTCCATGGCTTGGATTTGTAAAGGGATGCCTGATCACCTTGTTATTGGCCTGGGTTGTTAACCTATTCAGCCGGAAAGGGCTTTATTGGCGGGCATGATGAAATGGAATCGACGATGATAATATCGAAAGAAATGGTTAAAAGCTGGCACCATGGTTTGATTGTGTCATGCCAGTCGGAGGGGGATGATCCCTTCAACACCCCGGACGGGGTGGCACTGTTTGCCCGGGCAGCCGAGATGGGCGGGGCATGTGCCATCAGGTCCCAGGGGATTGAAAAGACCCGGCGCATTATGGAGCGTGTTGGGTTGCCGGTCATTGCCTTACTCAAATCGGCATTTGCGGACGGCAGGGTTTGCATCACCCGGGAATGGCAGGGAATACTCGCTTTACGGGATCTCAAGCCGGCCATGATCGCGGTGGATGGAACCCGGCGAGTGCATGAAGGAGTATCCGGACCGGCCTTGATCCGACGAATCAAAACCGAGCTCGGGATATCGGTGATGGCGGATATAGCGCTAGAATCGGAAGCCGAAAAATGCGCCGAAGCCGGGGCGGATTGTATCTCGACCACCCTGCTTGGATATACCCCTGAGACCTGTCATCGGACCATCCATAGTCCCGATCTGGAATTGATCCATCGCATCAGTTCTTCACTGGCTCCGCTGCCGGTCATCGCGGAAGGTCATATTGCCACGCCGGATCAGGCCGCGGCCTGCATTCAGGCAGGAGCCTGGGCGGTGGTGGTGGGAACTGCCGTCACTCGTCCCCGGGTCATGGTCAACCGTTACTGTGAGGCCATTCGGACCCTCTCATCTATTCCGTCCCATCCCGCTCATTCCGTTAATCTCTAAACCAAGGAATTCAAACTGGAAGCGATACAATTCGGCACTGACGGATGGCGCAGCCTTTTATCCGGCGGGATGAATCCGTCGGCTGTCGCCCGAGTCGCCGCGGCTCTGGCTGTTTGGCTGCACCGTCATCCTCTCGATTCAAAATCCTCTTGCCCCTTATGCGCCATCGGATATGACGGCCGATCGCAATCATCCGAACTGGCGGCGCTGGTTGCCCGTGTTCTGAGCGGTGCCGGAATCAGGGTTCTCCTGAGTGACCGCATCATTCCCACCCCGGTACTGAGCTTTCAGGTCAAACAGGCCCATTGTTCAGCCGGAATCATGATCACCGCCAGCCATAATCCCCCGGAATATAACGGCATCAAATTCAAAGCCCCCTATGGCGGGCCATTCCTGACCGACGACACCCGGCAGGTGGAATCCTTTATCCCTCCTCCTGAGGGATCACGGCCAATCGAATCGGAACACACCATTGAAACCATCAATATGGTAGACGATTATATCCAGGCCATCAATCGTCATATCGATCTTGACCAAATCAGCCGATTACGTTTTCCGGTCGCCATCGACAGCATGGCCGGTGCCGGTCAGCGGATTCTTGAACAGATCCTGCTGCCGTTGGGACTTCGGGTTCATACCGTGGACGGCATAGCCCGAACCGATTTCAATGGACGCCTGCCCGAGCCGATTGCCGCCAATCTGGCTCCACTGTCCGATTATTTATCGGCTCACCCTGAATTCGGTATCGGAATGGCAACCGACGGCGATGCCGATCGATTGGGATTACTCTATCCCGGCGGTCAATGGTGCAGCGCCCAGCAGACCATTCTGATGCTGACCGACTATACCATTACCCGTCGTCAAATCCCGGGCGCCATCATCAAAACCAGTTCCGTCACCGATAAAATCCGAACCGGATTTGACCATCCCCTTCATCCGGTGCTTGACGTCCAGGTTGGGTTCAAGTATATTTGTGAAGAGATGATACGCCGTCCGGTCGCCATCGGTTGCGAGGAAAGCGGGGGTTATGGATTCGGATTCCATTTGCCGGAACGCGACGGTATCATTTCGGCTCTGTTGATTCTTGAAATGCTGGCCGACAGCGATGCTCCCAGCCTCCATCACTACAGCCGGGATATCACAGCCCGCTATGGTGCCATCCATTATAACCGGATCGATCAAGCCTGTCATCGTCCCGACCGAATCCATATTCTGCCTCGACTGGCGGCTCAGCCGCCCGATGCGATCGGTTCCCGACACATTTCCCATATCGACCATTATCTTAGCAGCCGTAACGTCATCAATGGTATGAAATTCAGACTGGACGGCGATTCGCGATGGCTCCTGATCCGGGCTTCCGAAACCGAACCGATGGTCCGCTTCTACGCTGAAGGCCAGTCCGATCAGGAGACGGATGAGTTTTTACATTGGGGTATCCATTGCTTTGGCGAGGAGGGAAAACCATGAATTTCGGATTACTCGATCTTGAATCGGCTCAACAGCTCTTAGCCAAACAGGGACCACAGTTCATCACCATCCGCAATCCGGCTTATCTTTTCCCCGAGTATGAAATCGCTCTTCTCTCCACCCCGACCGCGGTTCCGATTGATCACCTGAAAGGGGTGGTGATGGATATGGATGGAACGACCACCACCACCGAGCTGCTATGCATCCATTCTCAGGAAACCATGGTCCGCCGGATTTCGGGACGGATGAATCGGAACGAGTGGTCCGGTCTCGACCGATCGGTTGATTACCCCCATATTATCGGCAATAGTACCACTCGCCATATCGAGTATCTGATCCAAACCTATCAGTCCATGATCGATCCGGCAAGCATCAAGCAGGCCTTTTTCGAGTCGGTTTTATGGACGGCGGCCACCAGCCGGGATAGCGGCCGACGCCGGGAGATGACCGGCAATGTCATCAATCTGGTGGGAAACGAAATGCTTCGGGATTCCAACTGGCCCCATCCCGACTCCCCGTTGACCGATCCGGATTCTAAGGCTCGGTTGACCTATTTCCTCGATCATTATGGCCCGGCATTCCAGGCTCAGACCCTCACCCAGCAGGTTAGGGCAGGCATCGAGATTTACTATCATCGCTATCACTCCATCCTGGAAGAGTTTCTGGCCGGCCGGGGCGAGATTCTGGCCTCCCAACTGCTGGGGCGACCCGATCTGCGGTTGATCGCTCCCATGCCGGGAATCGCAATCATGCTGGCACTCCTCAGCGGGCGCTTACAAGCGGAAGAAAGTGCCTCGCTGGCTCCGATCCTATTGGAAAATCTTCAGCATTCACGCCCGGACCTGGCCCGTTCGATGACGCCGGATCAAGCCGGCTCCATCATGGCCAATCTTGTCCGCCGGTTGCTCCGAAACCCGGTCCGATTCGGCGTGGTCACCTCATCCATCCAACATGAAGCCCACATTGTACTGAATGAAGTATTCCGGATCATAGGTCTCGAAATCGCAGACTGGCCGATCGATCCAGCCGGTAAAGACCGGTTGAGGCAATCCTTCACCGATTACACATCGTTTTATCATACGGTGGTCACCGCCTCCGACTCGAGTGAAATCAGATTGAAACCTCATCGGGATCTCTACAGTCTGGCCCTGCACCAGTTGGGAATACCGCCGGCGGATTTCGGCCGGGTTGTTGGATTCGAAGACAGTGAAAGCGGAACCATCGCCATCCGGACGGCCGGGATCGGGATTTGCGCCGCCGTTCCCTTTAGCGAAACCGCCCATCACAACTTCGAAGCCGCCACCCACATCATTCCGGGCGGGATCCCGGAAACGCTGTTGATCCATCACCTTTTTATCACCCTCTAATCGGGGAACCATTTCAATGAAAAAAAACTATACCTATCATGTCATCTCGAATACCCACTGGGACCGGGAATGGCGATTCCCTTACCAGAAAAATCGGCTCTATCTGGTTGAGATGATCGACCGGACATTGGAAATACTGGATCAGGAGCCGGAATACCGGGCGTATCACCTGGACAGTCAGACCATTGTGCTGGAGGATTATCTCCAGATCCGGCCCCATCAGGCCGAAACCATCCGGCGTCATGTCACCCAAGGCCGATTGCTGATCGGCCCGTGGTATATCCTGCCGGACGAATTTCTGGTGGGAGGAGAAAATCTGGTGCGGAACCTTCTGCTGGGACACCGGATTGCCAAGCGGTTCGGCCGGGTGATGAAAGTCGGATACTCCCCCTTCTCCTGGGGTCAGATCTCTCAATTACCCCAGATTTATGCGGGATTCGGCATCGATGTCATCATGTTTTACCGGGGAATCAACGCCCTGGAAAGCCCGAAAGCCGAATTCATCTGGGAGGGCCCGGATGGAACCCAAGCCTTGGGATCACGCTTTTCCACCATGCCGCGCTATAATTTCTTTTTTTATATCTATCGTCCGGTCATTCATAATGAACAGATCGAGGATGTCGAGTACCGATGGGATAAAGGCGGAGTCGCGATACATCCGGCCGATCCCCAGCTCCAGAATGAGGATTACAGCATTCTGAGGGTAATCGATGAATATCATCCCGAGCATTTGCCCGGCGCCCTGGATGCCATCATCAGCCGTCAGAGGGATGATTTCACCACCTCCCACATTTTCTGGGCGGAAGGCCATGACACCAGCGGCCCTGATCCCAAAACGGTCCAGTTGATCCGGGATATCAATCATCATCTGGAGGATGGAATCTGCGTCCATAGTACGTTGGAGGAGTATGCCGCCGCTCTCAGGCGGGAGGTACAGAGGGATCAATTGCCGATCATCCGGGGAGAACGGCGCAGCAGCCAGTATGACCGGCGTTCGACCAATCTCTATGGATACGTCACCTCGGCCCGGATCTATCTGAAGCAAGCCAATGCCGACTGTGAAAAATGGCTGCGGGTCTATGCCGAGCCCTTTTATCAGTGGGCGGCGGTGATGGGTATGGATCGGTCCCCCCGCTATCTCGAGCAGGCCTGGAACCTGCTGCTGCAGAACTCGGCCCACGACTCGATCGGCGGCTGCAGCCTGGACGAGATTCATGAGGATATGATGAACCGCTACAAACAGGTCGGGGAGATGGCTCGCGGAGTCTTTCTGCAGGCCTGGAAATACCTTCTGCCCCTGATCGATCTGACTCCATTTCCGTCCGAGTCCCTCTTTGTGACCTTGATCAATCCCAATCCCTTTCCCCGCCGAGCTATTGTCCCGCTCGCCCTGGATATCCCGGCCAGTCAGGATCAAGGCGATCTCCAACTGGAACACCTGGATGGAACGAAGTGTCCGATCCAGTTATGGAAGATGGAACCGGTGGAACCGGTCATCGAGCAGATGACCGATCGCCCCATGTATTTCAAGATGAAACGATACTCTCTGATGGCGGAGATTGATGATATTCCGGCTTTCGGCTATTGTACCCTCCGCTTCAAGCCGATCCCGGCCCAGGGTGGGCCGATTCCGCCGCCCCTGGGGCGGATGGAAAATGATGCCATTCTGCTCGAAAACGAACACCTGATGGTCACCGTCCATCCCAACGGCACCTTCACCCTGCTGGACAAATCCAACCGGGTCAGCTATCCCGGCCTGGGATGGTTCCTCGATGAGGGAGAGGCGGGTCACGCCTGGGTTCACACCCCGGTCGAACCGATATTGGATACCCGCAACCTGCGGCCGGAATGTCGCCTTGATCAAAACGGGCCTCTGATGGCTTCATGCCGGATCAGCTATTCATGGATGATCCCCCTCAACCTGCAGGAACGCCGGACCGACCAGGGTCGAACGATTTCCCTGCCCCTTTCGGTCACCCTCCTCCTGAAAAAACAATCCCGCCATCTGGACGTGGAGATCCAACTGGAAAACCCGGCCGAAGACCATCGTTTGCGCTGGATGGTTCCCTCCCATCTGACGGCGGCCTATAGCTGGGGTGAAGGCCAGTTCGATGTGGTCGCACGCCCCACTGCCCGCCCCGATTGCCGTGATTGGGTGGAACCCACTATGACCGATTATCCCTTCGATCACTTTGTCGACCTGAGCGACGAAAAAAAGGGACTGGCCCTAATCAGTCAGGGACTCAAGGAATATGAAGTATTGGATGCCCCGGAACAAACACTGGCCTTGACCCTGCTGCGCGCCTTCACCTATATCATTCAGCCCAGTTCGAAACAGGATTATTCCTATCAAAAGGGCTCCCAATGCCCGGGGCACCATCATTATCGAATGGCGATCTATCCTCATTCGGGCAACTGGGATCAGGGGGAAGTCTATCGTGAGGCGCTGGATTTTAATCACCAAATCCGGGCTTTTCAGATCGGGCGAAGCAGCGGTTGTCTGCCTCCCAGCCTTTCATTTTTGAGTATCAATCCCGAATCGATCCGGCTGAGCTGTATCAAGGAACCCGAAGATCCAATCCCCGGATCGGTGGTGATCCGGCTTTATAATCCCACCGATCGGGAGCTGCAGGGCAGCCTGGAAAGCGCCTGCCCGATCCGAAGCGTCCATCAATTGACACTGGAGGAACAGGAGATCGGCGAACTCCCTTGTCAGAGCCGATCGGTATCGTTACGGATTGTCCCTAAGAAAATTATGACCTTACGACTATTATTCCAACCTGACGATAACTAAGGAGTACTGAATGATGCCGCTTAATCGATACGGTTATCTGACTGAAAACCGCCGGGAATTTGTAATCACGGATCCGCGTACCCCCCGCCCTTGGTTCAACTATATGTGGAATGATCATTATATGGGGCTGATATCCCATACCGGGGGAGGATTCAGTTTCTACGATTGCCCGCGGGACAACCGCCTGACCCGGATGCGGTACAACAGCCTGCCCTGGGACAGACCCGGCCGCTATGTCATCATCAAGGATACCGATTCAGGCCGCTACTGGTCACTCAGTTGGGCACCCACGTTGGAATCCGATTATCATGTTTATGAAGGCCGGCACGGTCAGGGATACACCCGGATCACGACCAAAAACCAGGGGATCGAAGGTCAGATCACCTACTTTGTCCCCCGCGATCTCCCCGGAGAAATCTGGCGGGTCAGACTGAAGAATCCGACATCCAATCCGCGGAAACTCGAGGTTTACGCCTTCACCGAGCTGCTGATGGGAAATGCCCTGAACGATATCATCAACCAACCCAACGACAAGCATTTCACCCGGATCCGGTTTGATCGTGCCTCTCAAAGCCTGATTGCGACCCGCCGCTACTGGGTACTCAATAAAAAGGTATCGGTGTCCCAGCCCAATCTGCCGTGGGGTTATCACCTGGTATTCACTTCCTCCCTCCCGATCAGCGGGTTTGACGGCAGCCTGGATTCATTCATCGGCCGATGGCGTTCCGAGGCCAATCCGGAATCGATCGAAACCGGTCACATGAAGAATACCGAAATTACAGCCGGGGATCCGATCGCCGCTCTCCAGTCCAAAATAGAGCTTGAACCGGGTCAGAGCCTCGATTTCAGTATTGTGATGGCCGTCACTCCCCGTGATCACCATGATCCGGCTGCTCAGCTCGATCTGAACCGAATCCGGGATCCGCGGTGGGCCGATCAAAAGCTCGATGAGCTTCATCAGTATTGGGATAACTACCTGGGTTGTTTTCAGGTTGACACACCCGACCCATCGTTCAATGCCATGATGAATGTCTGGAACCCCTATCAGGCGGCCGTCACCTTCGATATGGCCCGCAATGCCGGATTCTACCATGGCGGCCTGCTGTTCGGGACCGGGATCCGCGATCAGTTTCAGGATATCATGGGAATGCTGATTGTCGATCCTACCAAAGTTCGGCGCCGTATCCTGAATGCCCTGCAATTCCAGTTCCAGGACGGATCCACCCTGCATAACTTTTTCCGGTTGACCGGCAGCGGCGAAAAAACCAATCATTCCGATACCCCGCTCTGGATCCCGATGGGCATTATGGAATACCTGAAGGAAACCCAGGATTGGAGCATTCTGGAAGAGACCGTCAGCTATCACGATCAGGGATCGGACACGGTATATCAGCATCTGGTGAAGGCCATCGATTTTTCCGTATCCAATCTGACTGAACGCGGATTACCGCGGATATGGAAGGGAGATTGGAACGACACCCTGGATTTTGTCGGACCCCAGGGCAAGGGGGAAACGGTCTGGGGTGCATTTTTCCTGGGATACAATCTGCTCAATGTCATGCCGCTGTTGGAAAAACGCGGTGACACCGAACGTATGGAGCATTACCGTCGAATCTATCAGCGCCTTCATGAAACCACCAATCGGCTTTGCTGGGATGGGAACTGGTTTATCCGGGCCTTTCGGGACAATGGAAAACCATTGGGTACCGCGTCTCATCAGCAGGGCAAGATTTTTATCAATTCCCAAACCTGGTCGGTCATCTCCGGTCTGGCGACACCGGAGCATGCGGACAAGGCGCTTCAGGCCTGCAAGGATTATCTGGCTCGCCCCCAGGGCATCCAGATATGCTGGCCGGCCTATCGCCAGGTGGAAGAGGATGTCGGACTGATCAGCCGGTGCGTCCCCGGAAAAAAAGAAAACGGCGCCATTTTCAACCATGCCTCGGCCTGGTTCATTCTGGCCGCTATTCTCAACCGTGATATCGATTACGCCTGGGATATCTATCAGCGGATGATGCCCTTGAATTCCAGCCAAGATATCGACCGATACGAAATCGAACCCTACGTATACGCCGAATACCTGACCAGTGCCGACCATCCGACCGAAGGCCAGGCCAGCCATTCCTGGCTGACCGGATCCGCCGTCTGGATGCTGCATATCGGGATGAGCTATATTACCGGATTCAAGCCCGATCTGGAAGGTCTGATCATCGATCCCAACATCCCCTCCTCGTGGCCGGTTTTCACGGCATCCCGCCTTTACCGCCACAAACGAATCAACCTGACGGTCCATAATCCCAAGGGCTGTAACCGGGGAGTTCATCGGATGAAGGTCGATGATCAGATCGTGGAAGGCAACCGAATCAATCCCGAAGCTTTTAGCCAATCCGTTCTGAATATTGAGATTGAGCTGGAATAAACCCCATTCATCAGGTAGAACCACCATGTCTAAAATCAGTCTTCTCGTTTCCCTGATTCTTATACTCGGGTATCCAATCCTTGATGCCCGGCCGCAGGAGGTTCGCGGCGTATGGATCACTAATGTGGACAGCGATATGCTCTTCAGCCATGCCCGGCTGGTCGAGGGTATCGACCGACTGGCCCGAACCGGATTCAATGTGGTGTACCCGGTAGTCTGGAATAAAGGCATGACCCTATATCCCAGCCGGATTATGGACAGTCTGTTCAATCTGCCGCAGGATACCCTGTTGGCCCGTCAAAAACGGGATCCGTTGGCGGAATTGATTGTGGAAGCCCATCGTCGGGGAATGGAGGTTATTCCCTGGTTTGAGTTTGGATTTGCGGCATCTTATCAGCAGAATGGGGGACATATTCTGGCCCGCAAACCGGAATGGGCAGCCATAGATTCCCATGGCCGATTACTGACCAAAAACGGATTCGAGTGGATGGATGCCCTCAATCCGGAGGTCCAGGCGTTTATGCTGGCCCTGGTAATGGAAGTGGTCTACCGCTACGATATCGACGGCATTCAGGGCGATGACCGATTGCCGGCCATGCCGGTGGAGGGGGGCTATTCGCCATCCAATCGGGAACTCTATCGTCGGGAGCATACCGGCCAAAATCCGCCGGCCGATCCCCGGGATTATCGGTTTATGCGCTGGAAAGCCTCGCACCTGAACAAATTTGCCCGCCGAATGTATCACAGCGTCAAAGCCGCCGACAATCATCTGGTGGTTTCCCTGGCACCCAATATTTACAGCTGGGGGTATCTGGAGTACCTACAGGATTCAAAAACCTGGCTGGACTCGCTCTATTGCGATCAATACATCCCTCAGACATACCGATGGAACATCCGCGACTATAAAGAATTGGCCCTGAATATCTATGGAGAATCGGAATCCGACGGCTCCGGTTTTTTAAATGCTTACTGGAAAAATCGTTCGGTTCCCGGCATCATCCTTAAATCCGGGGATCGCTACAACCGTCAAGATTATGTGTTGGAGGCCGTCCGATTCAACCGATTATTAGGAATCCAGGGTGAAATCTTTTTCTTTTATGAAGGATTGGGAGATCGAAACAATCACCTGGCCGACACCCTATATCACTATGTTTATCATGAACCGGCCCGTCTTCCCTACCGCCATGACCATCGATGGCGTCCGCCGGCCCTGATGGTTCAGGTGGAGGATCCCGGCACTGAAAAACAGGGAGAGTGGTCGATCCAACCCGGTTTGATCGGTTTTGACGCTTCAACTGTTCTGGTCTGCCAAAACGGTCCGGCCCGGTTATCCCTGCCGCTCAGTATTCCCGATTCAGGCTTGTATGATGTTTTTTTTCATATTGCCGCCGGATCTCCCCCCGCCTCCTATCCTTCTCTATCCTCTATCCGGATTGATTCCCTGCCCGCCGGGCTGGTCTGTTCCGATTCAACCTGGGGTTGGATACCGATCGGTTCCCGAAGCTTTGATGAGGGCCCGCATCATTTATCGATCACCATCCCTGATTCCATTCAGGCTCCGGCTCTGGTCGATGCGCTGATGCTGATGGTTAACCGGCGCCATTCACGGCAACCTGCGATCCGCCCTTGATCCCGAATCCAACCGGTTTATGACGGTATTCTCCGGCCTCAAAAGCATCCAGCGCCCTTTCCCTATCGCTTAAAACCTATAAAATTCTATTGTTTTCGGGAGGCGATCACCACCACGCTATCGCCGGGCAATACCTTTTTTAATTCAATATCAACCATCGTAAATATCTGAGATTCCAGAACCAATCCGGTCAGATTAATAATTCGGGCACCGCAGATCAGAAAGAGATCAGGGACCAGGGCTCCGGCATCTCCAAAGGTAGTCAGTTCGGCGATCAGATGGCTGATGGTGGATTTAACCTGATCGGCGCTGACCGATCGGGCCTTACAGTCATTCAACTGGAGCTTGATCACGCCCTCATTGCTGATGATACGCAGTTTCATGATCCGGCGTTTCAGCAGCCCTCCCAGCCGGCGTTCGGTGATGTGGCAGCTCCAGGCCCATAAAAACGGGGTTTTACCAAGCAGGACAGCCTGCTCCGGGGCCACCTTCATGGACTGGGCGGCCAACCGCCGAATTTCGATTTCATCCAGTTCCTTGACTCCCAATTCCTTGGAACGTAATTCACTCGATCCGGTCGCCACGGCAGTCACCCGTTTATTCCGGGTATCGATCTCGATGGTCACCTCGATGCTTTCCGGAATAGCCCCCATCTTCTGTACCGACTCGATGGCCGACTGACGCAGGGCGATCAGGTCGGTCTCGCTGGGATTGACCAAACTGCGTTCGATGGAATCACGAATGATTCCCAGGGCTACACCGATGGCCGAGATCACCTCGCAATTTTCGGTAATCTGGAAGGGTGCCTGGAGGTGAGAGGCAGCAAAGGGGACAATGGCCGGAGCACCGCCGCCGCCTCCCACCAGCCGGATCAGGTCCGGATCCAGCTTATACTCCCGAATCAGCTGGTGAATGACCGGTTTGATCTTGGCCGCCGAGAGACTTAAGAGTTCCCGGGCAATTTCCCCGGCATCCCGATGCCAATGGTTTGCCAAATGATTGAAAAAACTTTGAATCGCCGTTCGATTGGGTTTTCCATGGCCGATACCATCGGGAGCGAGTTCCAGATAGTGGCTGGCTTCGGTCGGTGTCAGACCGTATCGGACAGCAGGTTGAGCGGTATCATTGAAAACCGCGTAATCGGCCGGATCGCCCGATTGGGGGGCAAAGCGGGCGGTTTCGAGCTCATGAAAGGAATCCGAGTCGGCAAAGGAGGGGTAGAGCAGATTCGCGATATGGGCGCTGCGAGGACCGACATCGACAATATGATGATCATGGACTCGAGCCAATGAACCACCAGCGATGCCCAAAGTCCGAACATCCAGGGTACGGACATACAGACGATGGCCGCCGATCCGGGCGCTTTTGATTTGAGGTTGGCCGTGTTTGATGACCGAGATATCGGTCGAGGTCCCTCCCACCTCCAGGAAGATTCCATCCGAGACGCGGGCATACATCAGGGCGGCGGTCACCCCGGCCGCCGGGCCTGACAGCATAGTCAGAATCGGCCGTTTCCTCATCTCTTCGATATCCATGATCCCGCCGTCGGAACGCATAATCATCAACGGAGCGCGAATCCCGGAACGCCGGACAGACTGTTCGGTCATGGCCGCCGTTTCCAACATCTTCGGCATCATGCTGGCATTGATGACCGCCGTCCGGGTTCGGATACGCAATCCATACAATCCTGAAATCCGGCCGGCCGCCGTCGCCATCACCCCTCGCTGTTCAGCCAGTTGCACTACCCGGTCCTCATGACGGTGATCATCCACTCCATACGCTTCCGAAGCCACAATCACCTGAACGCCCTGGGACAACAGTTCGTCAATCATGGATTCGATCCTGTTATCCGTCAATTCTCTTCCGGTA
>JAGOEH010000056.1 GCA_017997825.1 Candidatus Delongbacteria bacterium
TGAACCGTCGCCATAGACGTAGCACTGGATGGTATAGGAGGTATCCACCTTGGTAGTTTTCAGTGTTCCGCCGCTGAGGTATTCGCGCAGCAGATACTCAGTTGCGGTTTCATCCCAGGTATACTTGATGTAACCGCATTTGCGGTCAACCGGTTTTTTCCCGGTTCCCACCAGGTAAAATTTGCTGTCATAATCAAAGATGGTTTCGGTCTTGATGGTGCCCTCGGTCGAACCGCTGAAATCCGGATCTTCCCAAACCGAGCCGGAACCGAAATTATCCAGCATCAATGTATCCTGATAGATCATTTCCCCGGTTTTAAAGGGGATAGTGAGGCCGGAGATCATCGGATTGCCGAAGGAATCGGTAATGGCATTGGTCAGATCAAGCTGGTATTCCGTCAGGGGTTTCAGCGGCAGCCAGCTTTTGACGCTGATGACCGAACGATTGTCGAGGGTGGCGGAATGTTTGAAATCGATCGAATCCGGTTGATCCTGATGTTTCATATATAGCGAAGCAGCGGTAATGGTGGCCGCATCCAGTTTTTCGCTGAACAGGATGTTGATGACGTTATCCACGTCGAAATCCTGAACGGTGACATCCACACTCGGGTAGGTATAGATTACCGAAGGGCCGGTAATATCCTGGGTTTCGGTCTGCAGGACAATCTGGAAGGCGTCGCCTGGAGTTCCGTCGTTGTTGCCGTCCAGAGTTACGCCATTGATATCGGCGGCCGTAGCTTCCAGGGTGAAGGTGTAAGCGGTGGCAAAATTCAGATGCTCGTTGAACTTGATGATCAGACGCGGATTGCCCCAGGGACTGTACGTGGTATTTTCCTTGGTCCATTTGAGAGTATACCCGCTGACGGCCGGTTCAATTTTGACGGCGCTTTCAACTGTCTGGGCATCCATGGTTTTGGAGAAGGTTAGGACCACCGAATCGATGACGGTGATGGTATCGCCGGTTTTATGATTGCAGGTTGTGATCATGGGAGCGGCGGAAGGGAGTGTTTCGCCGGCGGCGGTATTGGAAAGGGCGGACTCGTTCCAGTAGCGATCGGCCAGGGTGGCGCCGTAAGTATAAGTTCCATTGTAATCCTGGTTGCCGCTGAAACTGTCGATGATGGTCAACGCGCCGGTTCCGAAATAGGTCTGAACCACTTCGGAGGAATCGGGAGAGACCTCACTTCCGGTCGAGCGATAGATGACATACCATTGATTGTCGGTATTGCGGGACTGGGCGGCCAGACTGGGGAGGGAAGGGGTGACGGTGATCTGGTATTTCAGGGAATCGATTTTCTGAACAGCCAGCGTGGGTGCGGCCGGGGGAGGATTGGTTCCGGCTCGGGGATTGGTCCTGATTTTGGTTTTATACCCAAAGAAGGTGGCGCCGGCTTCGTTCCAATACCGATAAGTCTGCCAGGTGCCGTAGCTGAAGAACTGGAATCCGTCGACCCATTCCACCTTGCGGCAGGCCGGAATGATGGAGGCATGATTGGCCCAGCACTTGTTTTCATCCAGGATGTAGGAGCCCGGACCGACCGAATACATGCGGCCTGCGGCGATGCCCTCGGTCAGGTAGGGCTGCCATGATGCACTGCCGTCTTTGTAAAGCATGTTTTCGAAGCCTGAGGCATTGGTCCAGTGATAGTGCATCGGAACCAGTTGATCGACCCAGCCTTCGTTAAACCATTTGGCGGCATCTTGATAGACGCTGGTGTAACCGTTCCAGGATCCGGAATTATAGCGTCCCAGGGCGGCGGCGGAGAGCCGGACCCAGGGTTTGGCTGTTTTAATTGAATCCTGCAGGGTGCGGATAAATTCGTCGGTGCTCCAGCGCCACCAGTTTGCCCACGAGGAGAACTTGACCCCGTCGGCACTGTCCGGTATTCCGTCGGAGTATTTATGCTGATAGTCGTACAGGTAGCGGCTGGCATTGGGTTTCAGCAGGGCTTCCAGATTTTCCTGGCTGATGAATCCGTCCAGCATTTCCTCTTTACTGAGCGGGCGATTGGCGGTTTTCATCAGACCGCTGGTGGTATATTCGTTCCAACGGACATAATCCAGGTGAAAACCGTCCACATCGTAATTTCGGACAAAGTCCATGGCCACCATGATGGTGTAATCGCGGACTTCCTTGAGTCCCGGCGACAGACAGCGGGAGGAGGTCATCGGATTATCGGCGTTGTCCCGGCAAACCCATTCGGGATGTTCGGCAGTCGGTGTTCCTTCGCGGGTATCGGAACAATGGAAGGTATTGAACCAGGCATGGAATTCCATGCCGCGTTTATGGGCCTCTTCGATGGCGTAGGCGATCGGATCATAGCCCGGATCGCTGTAGCCGGTATAAGAACCCCACGGTTCATAGGGTGACGGATAGTAGGCGGTGCCCCCCTGCCGAATCTGCCATAATACTGCGTTCATGTTAGCCGCTTTGTGGCGGTCCAGAATGGCCCGGGTGATGGCCTTGTTGGTTTCGACCGATGATCCGGCACTCATCCACTCCCAGGTGATAACCCAGGTAGCCCGGAACTCCTCGTTTTTGGTCTTGGCCAAACCTGTAACAGCCAATACTAAAATCAATAATACTATACGATTCATTAATCCTTTCATTTCGACTCCTTAATGTCGGTTAAAGGGTTATACGGTGGTTGATGGTGAAGATTGATACTCTTTGACCTGATGCACAAAGGTTTTGATGCGGGTTTCCATATTCAGGCTGCCGTTTCCGTCATAGGCCAGATTGAGCCAGGGGATATGACCGATCCGGGGCCTGATGGAATGGGTCAGCGCGGATACGATGTTGCCCGGCATACAGCCGAAGGGCATGGTGTTGACGATTCCCCGGATTCCCTTATGATAATAATCGATCGATTTGGCGATGGTCAGTCCGGCCTCACTCTCATACTGGGGAGAAAGGAATTCCCGGCTGTATTCGATCAGGGTGGGAATATGGGGTTCATGATGATTGTTCAGCAGGGATCCGAAAACCTGCTCATATTTTTTTTCGATCCGGCGTTGCACTTTATCCATGATCCAGGTCTTGATAAAAAGGTTCCAGTCTCCTTTGATCCGGGTATGGAATTTGCGGGTGTGGTTGGTATAGAATACCCATTCCGAGATGGTGGGCAGCCAAACTTCCAATCCCTCCTTTTCCAGGCGCCGGGCAATAAACTCATTGCTGAATTCGTGGTTGCGGACAAAGATTTCACCGACCAGTCCGACCTTGGGACGGTGAATCGACTGATCGACTGGAATGCGTGCGAATGCGCGGCGGACTTCCGGCATCAGATCCCGCGGATTCTGTTTGGATTCGATGTGGCGGCAGGTTTTTTGCAGCAGCGACTGATAGACTCGGTCGGTATCTCCGGGATTTGTTTCGTAAGGCCGGGTTTCACGCAGCAGTTTGTCCAGGTGTTCGATGAACAGGATGCTGTTCCAGGCCAATAGCTGTATGGCATTGCCTGAGATGTTCATTTCCTGGTAAAAATCCTTGCCCTGATTCGGATTGATGAAATAGACATCCCGATACCCCAATTCGTTCAGTACGACATTCTGCATGAAGTGATACTGACCGAAGCGGCAGGGGCCGGTGGCCGACGGCATGAAAAAGGCCAGACGATGGTGATTGCCGTTTTCATTTTGAATAATTTTAATAATATCGCCCAAGGTCATCAGATAGGGATAGCATTCTTTTCCGGTACTGTATTTACGTCCCAGTTCCAGGGTAGTCTGGTCGGAGGGAGGAAACACCCGGGCATCGATGCCGTAAGCCCGGAAGGTGTGTGCTACTCCAAAGGCCGGATCACCCATATGGGGGATGTAGATGATTCGATCCTTGAGGTTTTCTTTTTTGAAATAAGGCTTGGGAATGGGCGAGTAAGAGGTAGGTGTATCCAGGGTTTTCAGGTTGCGGATACTGTCCAGAAAAGCTTCACAGCGGGTGATCAATCCGGCATCGGCGCTGTGTTCATCGATTTCGAGTCCCAGAAACGGTTTGCCGGCAAACTCGCGTTCGGTGTAGGGCAGGATATAGGAATCGGGGCCGCAGCCGAAATTGGAGACATAGACCCCGAATAATTTGGGATTATCCCGGATCAGTTTGACGGCCGATAGAATTTTTTGGCCGTAATGCCAGTACATATTGGGATAATCCTTGGCGATATCGATTTGGTGAAGGGGAAGGAAATCCATAGGAATCACCGGGATCCCCATTTGTCGGAGCTTTTCAGGTAGGTTTAGATTGATCCCGCTGTCGGCGATGTTGTAGGAACGGCCGATAATCACCAGGGCCTGAGGATACTGGTCCAGGCTGTTCATGACCGCCTGGCCGTCGGCTTCGATCTCCCGATAGAATTGCTGTTGAACCGCCCAGCCCTGCTGCAGGGCTTTCATAAGGATCTTTCCGGAATAGGCCTTCAGCGACGGTTCCTTTTTCAGTTCTTTCAATAGCTGTTTCAGCCCGTATTTAAGCTGGATATTGGGTTGGATCAGTTGGATCGGATATCGATCCAGATCGAGTACCGGGCGGGCGATATCCGGGAAACTCTGAATCATCGGACAGGCATGGGTGTGGGTGATATCCGGATAGGTCAGGGGGGTGTTGATGAAGTTGGGGAGGAAGATATAGTCCAGCGGGAGGGCTTTGAGGGCTTCGATATGGCCGATGGCGACTTTGACCGGGTAGCAGGTTTCGGTGGTGAATCGCTCTATGCCCTGATTGATGATGGTTTTATTGGTTTTGGGGCTGGTGATGACCTCCCAGCCAAGGGATTGAAAGAAGGCCTTCCATAATGGAAGATATTCGTAAAAGATGAGGCTGAGCGGGATTCCGACCCGTTTAACCGGCTGGGCGGTGGTAAGGCGTTGGATAGGATAATCGTTAAGCAATCGTTGGTTTCGGGTTTCGAACAGATCCGGCAGGGGATTGTCCGATTTGGATTTGGTGCCCTGGACATTGTATTTTTCGCAGCGGCTTCCGTAATAGAGGGGAGGTCGGCCGGCAATCGAGACATGATGGATTTCGCAGATGTTTTCACATTCATGACAATGAAAGGTTTTCAGATCGTAGTGGACTTTGGAGAGATCAAAGCCATAGAATTTGGTGGTATAGCGGCCGGCCAGGTGTTCATCCCGGGCGATGGCGGCAATCCCGATCGCTCCGGTCACATTGTTGTCGGCCGGGATATGGATGGGTTGTCCCAGTGCCAGTTCGAAGGCCGCGCAAACCGCCCGGTTGTTGGCCACTCCGCCCTGGAAAAAAATCCGTTTCCCGATTTTACGGTGTACCACCACTTTATTCAGATAATTGTATACGATGGAATAGGCCAATCCCGCCAGAAGATTTTCCTTTTTTTCACCTCCATGGAAATGGCGTTTCAGATCCGATTCCATGAAAACCGTACAGCGTTCTCCCAATCGGGTCGGGGATTGGGCCTGGAAGGCGATCGACGAGAACTCATCCCGGATGGCGATCCCCATTTCGTCGGCCTGTTCTTCCAGGAATGATCCGGTCCCGGCGGCGCAGACCTTGTTCATCTCAAAATCGATCACCAATCCGTTTTTCAGGGAGATGTATTTGGAATCCTGTCCCCCGATTTCGAAGATGGTATCCACTTCGGGATCGATCATCACGGCGGCTTTGGCCTGGGCTGTAATCTCGTTTTTAATGACATCTCCCCCCACAAAATCGGAGATCAGGTATCGTCCCGATCCGGTAACACCTACTCCATCGATCTTGACTTGAGAACCCAGCTCGTCTTCGATGGAAGCCAATCCCAGCCGAACAGCCTCCAGGGGGCGGCCTGAGGTCATCAAATACCGTTTGGTAATCAGCCGGCAGTCCCGATCGATCAATACCAGGTTGGTACTGACGGATCCAATGTCGATTCCCAGATAGACCGGTATCGTCTCATTGTTTTTGGGGATGGGAATGGGAATGTGATCGTCCAGTCTGAAATACTGATCCTGAGATGATTCGGATGAGGGAGAGGAATGGGATTCCTGCTGAAAAATCTGGAAATAGCGGGAGGTATGGAGTGCCGGTTGGGGCTGATCCTGAGATGGTTCCAGAGCGTTGATGCTTTGTATTCGTTCGATCAGTTGATCGATCCGGATCGGTAATGCGTTGCCCGGTTCCGATTGTAGCAATCGAATACACCCCAGAGCAGGAAAAACAGCATGAAAATCGGGAACCATCAGCTCCTGATCGCTGATTCGGTATATTTCGCGGAAGGCTTTGACCATGGCCGGATTGAACGCTACACCGCCCAGAAAAAGGGTCGGGGGGCGCAAGGCCAGTCCTTTGCCGATAGTACTCTTAAAGTTTTTGGCAACGGCAATGCATAATCCATACAGGATATCTTCCATCGGTGACCCGACCTGCTGGGAATGGATCATATCCGATTTGGCAAATACACTGCATCGCCCGGCAATCCGGGCCGGATGTTCCGACTGCATCGCCAGACGGCTGAACTGATTTTCGATCGGAATGCCCAGCCGATGAGCCTGCTGATCCAAAAATGATCCGGTTCCGGCGGCACATAATCCATTGGTGTAAAAATCGTCAATTCCGGTTTTCCCATCCTTGCAGGACAGAAAAATCAGTTTGGCATCTTCCCCGCCCATCTCGATAACGCTGCCGGCTTCCGGATAAAGATGCTCTACACCTTTGACCAGGGCCAGAACCTCATTGTAATGAGGCAACTTCAATTGTTGTGATAAAATTTGTCCGCTGTTGCCCGTCAAAGCCAGCCCGTCCAGCTCCGATACCGATGCTCGTAGGGATTCAGCCAGCTCATTCAGATGGAATACGATCCGTCCATTATGACGGATGTAGCGCGAGTCAATAATCCGACTCTTGTCCAACAGCACCGATTTAATCGAAATCGAACCGATATCCAAACCCAAAAACATGCCTATATCCTTTCCCAAATTGAATGCTCTTAATATATATTATTTTCTTTCTATGTCAACCAAAATCAATCAGGCTGAGTATTTAAAATGATCATGCGATGTTGATGAATCGATCGGTTTATGGTGGGATGGGTTACCGACCCTGTCAGGAATGCCTTCCGCTGATAGCTTGAATTTGTAGGCCGTGATATCATGGGGTAAACCGGATTTGAGATTGCCGTAAAAAGTTCATATCGATTAAGGCCGGAGGGCGTTAGGTTATAAGTATGCAGTTAGAGGAATACCCATTACGACAATCGAAGCTGTGATGATCCGATAATTCAGATGGATCGGGAATGGCAGCAGAGGGGTTGCTCGGTCGACAGGAGGCCTATCATTTTTTATGCGGAAGGAAAAGGGGGAAGAGAAACATGGAAAGGCCGGTTGGAACAAGAATTTGAGTATCATGAAGAAATAACCGATTAACGATCAGTCTCGATTGCCTCTCAGGATCAGGAGCCGGATTAACTGCATGACGGCCATGGCGGCGGCGGCGATATAGGTCATGGCGGCGGCTTGCAGGACTTTTTTGGCGCCGGTAATTTCATCGCCGACCAGGTAGTGTCCCTCGGACAGGATTCGGATGGCTCGGATGCTGGCGTTTAATTCAACCGGGAGCGTCAGGGCATGAAAAAGGATGACGCCTAAGAAAAGCAGGATCCCGATATCCATCAACTTGGGTGAGGCCATGAACAATCCCAGAATAAACAGAGGCATTGCCATGAAGGATCCGATATTGACGACAGGAACGACGCTGTTGCGCAACCGGATCGGGAGATATCCCTGATGATGCTGGATGGCGTGCCCGGTTTCATGAGCGGCTACTCCGATGGCGGCCAGCGAGGTGGAATCGAAGACGTCTTCGGAGAGGGCCAGTTTCAGGTTGCGAGGATCGTAATGATCGGTCAGGCTGCCGGCGACCCGGGTCACTTCCACCTGGGAGATTCCATTCTGGCTCAGCAGATACTTGGCGACCTGAGCTCCGGTAATCCGACGGCTGGAGCTGATTTTGCCGTATTTATTGAAGGTGGATTTAACCTTGAATTGAGCCCAAAGGGCAAATATCATGGCGGGGATAATCAGGATCCAGGTCGGGTCGTTTATCATGAAAGGCATGGTGTCCTCCTTTAGTGATTGAGTTTGATCGGTGATTCTTTATAGGTTTACCGATCCAATCATCGTATAATCTATTTACCATTTTTCGCGGGTATCGGTCAGGATTCCGATTGTCCGGGTCTTAGATTTTCAACTTCAGGTGGAGGGGGTGAGTTCCTGAAATGTGTGTTTAACCAGCTGGATGATTTTTTCCAGGGTGGGAACGTCTACTTTGGTGTTGACGCAGGGGCCGTGAGGGCGGCGGTTGAGCAGGCCATAGGTCGGGATGGGATAGACTTCCTGGAGGCCCAGAGTGAGGTCGCGTTCACAGGCTACGGCGATGATAAAGGTGGGGCGGGTTTCGACGACGATTTTGCGGGCCAGGGTTCCGCCGGTCGCCACGGAGATGGAAACCTGGTAGGCGTCGGCCAGGTGTTTGATGGCGGCGATATCGCATTTCCCGCATTCCCGGCAGTTCCGAATATCGTGGGTGATTTTGAAGGGGCAATCGTAGAGCTGAAGGCAGTGAGGCAGCAGGATCAGAATCCGGGATCCGTTCAGCCGCCGGTATTGAACGCTCCACAGGGCATTGTTCAGGGCGATATAGGAATAGCGGATTTTGTCCTTGGAGATGCCGACCAATCGGGAAATCAGATAGATCAGGGGTAGTAGAAAGGTCAGCGTGATTTGTTTGCGGCCGTGGGGATAGAGTAGATCGATCCCGGTGAAAACCGAGATGACGATAATGATCAATCCACCGGTGATGATCAGCAGCAGGCAGATCAAAGCGACTGCGACCAGGTTGGGAATCAAAGGGTGCAGGGCGGCCAGTCCGGGTCTTAGAAAATAGAAGAGAGCCAGGCCCAGAATCCATTCGACGGCCAGACTCAGGCCGGCCATTTTTAGGATCAGGTTTTTGTGAGGATCGCGTAAAAACAGTTTCAGTTCATCTTTCATGATGGAAATAGGCTGTTTTCGAGCAGCCGGCTGATGAGGTGATAAATCGGCAGATGGTATTCCTGGATGATGGCGGCGCTGCCTTTGGTCGGGGCTTTGATGGTGATGCGGGCGATTTTTTCGAGCTGATTCTCCTGCCGGCCGGTAAAGGCCAGGGTTGCAAGCCCCATCAGATTGGCCAGTTCGGTAACGGTCAGAATATTGGGGGAGTTGCCGCTGGTGGAAAACACGCCCAGCATATCCCCGGGTTGAGCCAACAGATACAGTTCCTGGGCAAAATAGATAGCGGGTTCCCGGATATCGTTCAGCAATGCGGTTTGCAAAGCCGGATTGGAACCCAGCACCCATACCTTGAAGCCCGGCTGGATCTTGGCCAATTGGGGAGCGGCCCAGGAGCGGCGCCAGGATTCCGGCATGACTGATTCCAACGATCGATAGGATTCGAAGGATTTGAGTAGTTCACCCGAAAAATGGAGACAATCGGCATAGCTTCCCCCGTTTCCGGCCAGGAATAGCCGATGCCCCTCACGAAATCCCGTTTCGAGCATGTCGAGCGCCTGAATCAATTCCCTCTTGATTTTGACGGCCCATGGATTCTTGATGACAAAAGCATCCCAAATCGTGTCATTCATTGCGGTGAATTTCCTTTCTGACGGTGAGTCCGGCGATGGCGTATCCACCGGGCCATCAGGATAATCAGAATAGCGGAGATGATTATTCCGACGACCAGGTTGTAGCGGCGGATCAGATCCAAAATGGCGCTCTGTTTCATCTGCAGCCCGATCACGGCTGAAATCAGAATCCCGTTCCAGATCAGGCTGCCGATCAGGGCGGAAATCATCACCGGCAGCGGCCGGTATTTGAATATACCGGTCATCAGTGAGATAGCGCTGCGGGCTCCCGACAGGAATCGGTTCATCAAGATCAGATAAATGCCGTAGCGTTCCAGCCATTGTGATATGCGGGTCCGGGAATCGTCCAGCTTCAAGCGGCGCATCCATTTCCAGTTCAGGATCCGGTCGCCGTAGCGGTATCCCAGGTAATAATAGGTGATGAAGCCGCCAAAACTACCGGCTGTCGCAAAAAAAACGGCATAGGTCAGGCTGAATTGACCCTGGCCGACCAGGTAAGCACCCAGAATGACCATGGCATCCCCGGGCAATGGGGGAATGATGTTCTCCAGATAAGCGGCCACGAACAGCAACAGGAATACCAGGCTTTGATGATCTTGAACAAAGACTTCCATTCAGTTTATTCTTTCCAATAGAACGACACTCATGGAAGCGATTCCTTCCCGGCGTCCGATTGATCCCATGGTTTCGGTGGTGGTGGCTTTGATGGAGATCCGTTCCGGTTCAAGATTCAGGGTTTCCGACAATTTAAGCTGCATTTTAGGAATATGGTCCATCAGTTTGGGTTTTTCGGCTAAGAGAGTGGAATCCAGATTGACGGGGCGGTATCCCCGGGTAGTGATGAGGCGGGTAACATGCTCCAACAGTTTGAGGCTGCTGATATTATGATAAGCCGGATCGGTATCCGGGAAGTGGCGGCCGATATCGCCCAGAGCCAGGGCGCCCAACATGGCGTCCATCATACTGTGGATCAGGACATCGGCATCGGAATGGCCAAGCAATCCGAGCGGGTAGGGGATTATGATCCCGCCCAGTACCAAGGGGCGATCCGGTGCAAATCGATGAAAGTCGATTCCCTGTCCGATTCTATACAAGGCGGTCCTCCCGGATATGGTTCAGATCTTCGGGCGTAGTGATTTTACGATTGCTTTCTTCCCCCGGAATGGTAAAGACCGGGTATCCTGCTAATTCTACAGCCATGGCGTCATCGGTGACCGTGATCGAGTTTTGGATGACCATTTGAATGGCCTGACGGATCAGATCCAGGCGAAAAACCTGGGGGGTCTGGACGGCGACCAACCGATCGCGAGGGGGTGTCATTTCGACCTGGTGATCCCGAATCAGTTTGATCGTATCGTTGACCGGAATCACAGGAATGACGGCGTGATGGTCACGAACCGCTGCCATCGACTCCTCGATCAGCTCACGGCTGACGTAAGGCCGGACCGCGTCATGAATCATCACGAATGCCGATGGGTCAGGGATCGTCTGCAGCGCAGACCAGACGGAATCTTGGCGGGTGGCGCCACCCGGCACAATCCGGATTTTATCGCTCATCCTCCATTCCACCGCCCAATTTTCCATTAGGGAGATGGAAGATGGCGATACGGCGATGATGATCCGGTTGACGGCCTCCAGATGGTAGAATTTGCGAATGGTGTAATAGATCAAAGGATAGCGGCCGATCATCAGGTACTGTTTGGCGATCGGGAGATTCATCCGGCTGCCTGATCCTCCGGCCGGAATGATGACATGATAGATGGTGTTTCGAGCCGTATCCATAAGGGGTTAAAATAGTCGATTTTTTTCGAAAAGTCAAGCCGGATTTGATAGGCCGTTTTTTTTCCGGCTTGACTTTTTCCTTATTATATGCTATTTTATTCTGATTGCTGTTTTAGCGGAGGAGCTCTTTTCCGGCTGCATTGTTTTCAGTCGGATATTATCCAACGACTTTGATCGGATTCGACGGACAAAACCAATGACGACCTTTAACCGTAACCGTGGAGTGACGATGAATCGATTGATTGGCGGATTCATAGCCTGGATCATGATGGTTGTAATCCTGGCTGCCCAGGAACCGGAAGTCCAGGTGACGGCTCATATCTCTCCGCAGTGGGAGTCCGGCCGGTTGAAAATGGAGGTAAGGTTTGTTTTAGATCCGGGATACCATATCAGTGCCAATGACCTTTTAAAAATCAAGCTTAATCTGCCGGAATCCTTGTGGATCAAGGATGAAGAACGGAAGCCGGAAACGATCGGCCCGGCTGATTTTCCCTATTATGCCCCGGATCCGGTATTTCTCTTCTATTATAAACCCCGTTCGATGCCGGGCGGTGTTTTGAATTATCAAGCCGAGCTGGCCTATCAGGTTTGTTCGGAAGGGGAATATGCCCTTTGTTTTCCGCCGGCCGAACAAGTGATTCCCTATCGGATCGAGCCGATAGCGGATACTTCGCTCGCCATCGCGGTATCCGAATCGGTTGAGCCTGATACTCCGGGGCTTTTCAGTCAGGAGGGCATCAGCCGCCGGTTGGGGGATATGGGGAGAGGTTCCTTTATCTGGATCTATCTGCTGGTTTTTGTGGGAGGAATTTTAACCTCGCTGACGCCATGTGTATATCCCATGATCCCGATTATCATTGGTTATATCGGCGGACGGAGTCAAGGCCGCAAGCAGGCCTTCCGATTATCGCTGTTTTTTACCCTGGGACTTTCTCTGACCTATGCCGTATTGGGAGTGCTGGCTTCTCAAACCGGGCAGGTGTTTGGATCCCTGAGTCAGAATACCGGGGTCATGCTGGTGATAGCCGCTATTTTTATTCTGATGGGATTGTCGATGTTCGGCATGTTCGAGCTGCAACTGCCTTCCACCTGGATGGCCCGTATCCAGTCAGGCAAGCGACAGGGATGGGCCGGCGCTCTGTTTATGGGTGCGGTCACCGGTTTTATCGGTGCACCGTGTGTCGGACCGGTTCTGATCTCGCTGTTGACCTTTGTCACCACCACCGGGAGTCTGATCAAAGGTTTTTTTCTGCTTCTGGTTTATGGATTGGGCATGAGTGTTCTTTTTATGATTGTCGGGACATTTACCGGCGCGTTGAAGAGTCTGCCGAATTCAGGAGCCTGGATGAACGGCGTGAAATACTTTTTTGGTGCCCTGATGTTCGCTATGGCTTTGTATTTCATAAAAGGATTTATTCCTCAGAATGTTTGGCTGATTGTGGCCGGGATGCTGTTGAGTTTTATTGGAATGGTGTTTTGGAAAAGCACCGGTGAAATGGATTCGGCTCCGGCCATTGCCGGCAGGACCTTGTTGCTGCTCCTTCTGGCCGCCGGGATCCTTTTCTGGAGCCTGGGGCTGATGGGACTTCTGAAGCTGATGCCTCAAACAGGACCGGCTTCCGCCTTTTCCCCGGTCAAATCCAGTTCGATTCCCTGGATTATCAACGATTGGGACCTGGCCCAACAGCGTGCCCGGGAAGAACAGAAACCGATGCTGATCGATGTTTATGCCACATGGTGCGTAGCCTGCAATGAATTGGAGGAAAAAACCTTCAGCGATCCTGAAATTCAGTCGGAGCTACGGCGATTTATCCCGCTCAAACTGGATTTTTCCGTGACCTCCGATTGGCAGAATCAAATGGTCGAGCGGTTTTCCATCCGCGGAATGCCGACCTTGATTCTGTTGGACTCCCAAGGGGAGGAGGTTTTTCGTCATTCCGGTTTTATTCGTTCCCACGATTTGATCCTGCCGCTTAAAAAAATTTAATCCTTTGATCATCGCGAAAGGGGTTGGCATGATTACCTTTTTTGGTTTGTCTCCGGCTCTCTTCTGGGCTATTTTGGGTGTGATTCTGATTTTTATGGATATCTTCATCCCGAGCTTTGTCATCGCATTTTTCGGCGGCGGCGCCCTAATTACCGCGATCACGACCTATTTAGGAATCACTCCGGGATCTGCCTCTCAACTGGTGGTTTTCATCATCTCGTCCATCACCTTGTTGGTGACGTTGCGCCGGACTCTCAAGCGGTTGATGGTTGGGGATACCCGCAATCAGAACAGCCAGGAGTTCGATGTTGAGATCGGTAAAATTATTCCGGTGATTGAAGAGATCAACCGGGAGAAGGGAACCGGCCGTGTACGCTATCAGGGAACCGAATGGAGTGCACAGGCTGATAGTGTGATACCGATGGGGGAAAACGTGGCGATCGTCGGCCGCGATAATCTGACGTTGCGGGTCAAGCGCTTGTCCTGACCTCGATTGATCCATTCCGATACAGAATTAACCCAAAACTCCAAGGGGGTCTTATGTCCGGATCTGTTTTACTTTTACTGGTGATTGCTTTTCTGGTGATTATCGTTATTATGAAAACCGCCGTAGTGGTTCCCAACCAGATGAATTTCGTCATCGAAAGCCTGGGGAAGTATTCAAGAACCCTGGGTGCCGGGTTCCATATCCTGATCCCCTTTATCGATAGGATTGCCTACAAACACAACCTGAAGGAACAGGCCATCGATGTTCCGCCCCAGATGTGCATTACCCGGGATAATATCTCGGTCGAGATCGATGGTGTTCTTTATTTGAGAGTGGTGGATCCGGTCAAGGCCAGTTATGGCATTACCAATTATGGTTTTGCCATCATTCAATTGGCTCAAACCACTATGCGGTCGGAGATCGGTAAAATTGAATTGGATAAGACCTTCGAAACCCGGGAAAATGTTAATGCATCGATTGTGAGAGCGATCGATGAGGCCTCCGATCCTTGGGGAATCAAGGTGACCCGCTATGAGATTCGCAATATTGAGCCTCCTCAGTCGATCCGGGATGCCATGGAAAAACAGATGAGAGCGGAACGCGAAAAACGTGAAAAAATCGCCCTGTCGGAAGGTGATATGCAGGCTAAGATCAACCGTTCGGAAGGCGATAAACAGGAATCGATCAAGCGTTCAGAGGGTGAACGGATCAAACGGGAGAATGAGGCCAAGGGTAACGCCATTGCGATCTATGAAGTCGCCAAGGCGACGGCTCAGGGAATCAGTGAAATCGCTCAATCCATCAATCAGCCCGGCGGTAGGGAAGCCTTACAGCTCAGGATTGCCACCGATTGGATCAATTCGTTTTCCAATCTGGCCAAGACCACCAATTCCATGATCGTTCCGACCAATGTGGCTGATCTGGCCAGCGTGACCGCTATCATCAAGAACAGTCTGGATTTTAATTATAAAAATCCGCCTTCCCAGGTTTGATAACCTTAAAGGATGGTCCATGAAACGAGTGATCGGCATCATCGGATGGTGGATCGGATGGTGTTGCCTGCTTGAAGCCGCTGAGCTTCATCTGGTTCAGGCCGATCTGGATCATTTCCCGGTGATCATGGAAAGGATTCTGTCCGACTGTGATAATCTGGAACGGGATTATGAGTTTCAGGAAGAATTTGGGAATGTCCTGATCAGTCTGTTTTTTTCCGGCCATCTGAATGAATCTGCCATAGCTATTTGCCGGCAATACGGTTATACCGAAACGGAATTTACATCCAAAGCCACCGCAATCACTATGATTTCAATCGGATTATTGATTGAACAGAATCTGGAATTGAAGGGGAACCAGTTGGAGGAATCCATGGAGGAATTGGATGACCAACTCAAGGAATTGGAGCGTTCTCCGGATCTTTCGGATGAAGAAAAAAGTGAGATGAAACGGGAGATCCTGCAATCGCTGGAAAAGCTGCGTGAATTGGATGAGATGTTTCGGATGAAATCCATTATCAAGCGCTATGGTAAGGATAATGTGGAATTGGTACGAACGAATCTCGAGCAGGTTTCGCAATTTTGGAGACGGCTCAATCGGGATCCGTTGGACGATGAGGATCCGGAATAAACCGGATCGGTACCCGATGGATAAACAGCGGCAGTCTCTGACGACAATCGTGAGAGACTGCCCTTATAAAGAATGGTGATAATTATTAGAGAGACGGGGCGGGGGGAATGAATTGGTTTTCCATCAGGCAAGCGATTTCGTCCCGGGCGAGTTTGATGATGCGGTCGGCTTGATTCTGTAGTTCCCGGAACGAGAAATGGGAGTATTCGGCCAGGCCTTGTTGGATGGCTTTGCAGGCGACGGTGGCGGCTTCGATGGGGAATACGGCGGGATCATCCATTCGGGGAAGGATATAGTCCGGACGGAGGCCCTGGTTTCGGGCATATCCGGCCAGACTGTGAGCGGCGGCGACGCACATCTCATCGCTGATGGCGCGGGCTCGGACATCCAACACGCCGCGGAATACCGCCGGAAATCCTAAGGAGTTATTGACCTGATTGGGGAAGTCCGATCGGCCGGTGGCTACAATTTCGGCGCCGCCATCCTGGGCCTCCCACGGCCATATTTCCGGGGTAGGGTTGGAACAGGCAAATACAATCGAACGCGAATTCATGCGGCTGATCCAGGAGGATTGAACCACCCCGGGTCCGGGCTGAGAGAGGGCGATCAATACATCGGCTCCGGTCAAGGCCTTTTCCAAATCTCCCTTGATTCCTCCCCGGTTGGTGATCTGACAATACTTCCATTTATAAGGATGAGAGCGGGCCAGATCATCCCGAAAGGGGCCCAGAGTGCCTTGGCGATCCAACAATATCATACGACCTGAATCGGCTCCGGCGCTGATCAGGAGTCGGGCGATCGCCAGATTGGCGGCCCCGGCTCCCAATAATACAATTTTAACCTGATCGAGTTTCTTTTCCACCAGTTCCAAGGCATTAATCAGTCCTGCCAGAGTGACCAACGCTGTCCCCTGCTGGTCATCATGCCAGACCGGAATGCTGTTTTCCCGGCGCAACTCGTCTAAAATTTCAAAGCATTTGGGCTGGGAAATATCCTCCAGATTGATGCCGCCATAAGTCGGACTAATCTGACGAACCAGGCGGATCATCTCAGCGGCGTTTTCCGTGCTGACGCACAGAGGGAAGGCGTCAACCCCGCCCAGGTATTTGAAGAGCAGGGCTTTGCCCTCCATGACCGGCAAGGCCGCTTCCGGACCGATATCGCCAAGACCCAGTACCCGGGTTCCGTCCGATACGATCGCTACACTGTTGCCCTTATTGGTATAACGATAAACACGACTTCGATCCCTGGCTATCGATAAACAGGGCTCGGCAACTCCAGGCGTGTACCAGTAACTGAAATCATTCATATCCCGCACCACACATTTGGCGGTTATCTGGATTTTTCCCCGGTAGTAATCATGCAGCTTTTCTGATACAATTCCAGGCTTGTAAGCCTCTTCTTCCCGTTTTGAATTATGATCCATTTTTATTATTTTCTATGATTAAAGGGTTGAGATGAAAAGGATTGATCGATCTATAGTTTTCGAGAGATTTTTTTCTTTTTGCGGATCCTCAAATCCAGTAATCCTTCCAGGCGAGATTCCAGAAATCGTTTCTTCCAGGTACTGATACTTTCCCTTGATATTACCAGTTCCTCCTGGATCCGTTTAACAGGAATCCGTTCAAAGGTATAGAGAATGATCTTGGCTCTTCGTTTTAAGCGGTCATTGGTTTCAGGATCGGAAATCCAACTCAGCAGTTTTTCTTTTTCGTCCGGAGCTAATTTAACTATTCTTAAGCGCTTAGCCATTTTATTACTCCTTTTCTTGACAAATAATATATATTAATCTCCTTTTTTTGTCAAGTTTTTTTTTGGGGTTTTGATCAAATTCAAGTGCTTTGGGTTAAAAAAGATAAAACGCGGGGATCATGGAATCGGTTTAATCCGAAATGCCCGGATTGGAGATCAAGCTGTATGACGATGTGAAGCTGAGAAACGGTAAAGTTTTAATGCGGTTGAAACCGGGGGGGGGGGTTAATCCGGATGGAGAGTATTTTGGGGACCGGTTTTCAGGGCTGCCAGGACGGCCTGGCTGAGTTCCTCGATGCGATAGGGTTGGGTGATGATTCCCCAGAAGCCGTAGGTTAGATAATCGGCTAAGACCGGG
>JAGOEH010000057.1 GCA_017997825.1 Candidatus Delongbacteria bacterium
TGCAATCCTAAAAGGAAGAAATTATTATTATTATTATGAATGCTTTTAACATAATCTTCAACGTCTACATCCAATGACTGACCAGCTGATCCTGATCCGAATTCACCTGAAGTTAAAATGGGAGAATTAGGAATCCCATCCCAAATTGTATTGTATAGATAATCAGGGATATTCATCAATACAGGACTACAATTTCTGAGATAAACATTTACAGCACTACTGGGCGGATAAATCCATACATAATTACTTGTTAAATGGTAATCATCGACGTTGTAAATACACATTGTATCATCAATCGAATAGAGAGGGTACCGAATGAATACTCTAAGATTTATGCTATCGTTAGGGAATTTATATGATCCAACTATCATATCAACATCAAAAGTATCAACAGTGTTATCTTGTTTTTTCTTTAGTGTTATAGCAACTAATGGATCAATATAATCAGTTGTCATTGATGATAATTGATTGGTTTTATTTTTATCAATACTGTGATTACTCATGGAAACGCAAGTATAGATACCATCTTTGTAATAAGTGCGGGAAGATTCGGTACGCTTTTCGAGAATCTCTTCACCATAATCTGTGTCAGCCATAAGATTCATGCACAAGCCAACAACAGCAATCAGAATCGACATCAACAAGCTAGTCAGTTTTCCATACGACATGATATTTTCCTCCATAATAAATTATGCATAACATTAAATTCAATATTCTAACTGTTTATCACAACGATTGATTATAAACAATTTTGCGGAAAATACCATTCAGACATACCGGGCAAATCTCCTATAAATATATTTTTCCATCCACAAACACTCACAAAAAGACAGGAAAAGACCAAGACAATCGATATAGCGGATAAAGCCCAAGCGATCGATATCATCCGTCTGCCGTTTTGTGGCCGCAACCCTCCGGAAACTTGGAAACTTGGAAACTTGGAAACTTGGAAACTTGGAAACTTGGAAACTTGCGATATGTGCGAATCAACTGGAGATGTTCAGAAACCATTTTCATCCACAAACCATCCTTTTCTCAATCCGTTATTCGAATATGATCAGTTTGGTATGATTATTAATAAATATACTTCTCTCATTTGTCAATAGCAAAATTCAGTATTTCGAATAATTTTCAATTTAAACAAATTATAATACAATATAGTATCACCTAAAAAATGCGAGTAGAGTGAACTAAATATTGACAAATGCTCCTCAATGTGTTATATTGAAGCGTATTAAACAAACATCAAAACACAATAAAGAAGCACTTGTCAAGTGAATAGTAAAACCAAAAACCGAAAAAGCCAATCGAAATCATCAGAGAAGATAAAAATAGAGTTTACAGACCAGAAGCTTACCAACTATGCCGGACTGGTCGCTATGGAACCATTTATGAATGATTGGCTGGGTATGCGATCGATGCTGAATGAGGATACACTGAAACTGAATCGATGTCCTAACTTTGAATATAGCAGCTATGATTATATCAGCATGGTGTTATGTGGTATCCTTACCGGGGGTGATCGGATGAACAAAGTAAGTTTTATGTCCCGGGATAAGGTTTTAAGTCATACTTTCGGCTGGAAAGGAACACCACATGCCGGCAGTCTGGCTCGATATTTCAAATCGTTTGAGTCTGAAAGTATTGAAGCCTTGAAAACACTCATTGAGAAAATGAGGCGAAAAGTCTGGTCCAGGATTCGATGTCAGGATGTGACCATTGATAATGATTCGACGGTAAACACGGTGTACGGCAAACAAGAAGGAGCGTGCAAAGGCTACAATCCGGATCACCGGGGAGAACACTCCTATCATCCTTTATTGGCGTTTGTTGACCGGACCCAGGAAGTTTTGAATGAGCGATTACGTCCCGCCAACTGTTATACCGGCAAGGGAGTCAATGAGTTTATCGAAGATTGCTTGTCCAATCTGCCGGCCCACATCCGAGGAGTCACCATCAGAGGAGACAGTGGATTTTTTGATGATGATCTGCTGGATAAGATAGAATCGTATCAATCCAAAAGCTGTACCTATCTGATCAAGGTTAAGATGAGGAATCTTGACCGGGTACTGGCGGATCAGGAATGGGAACAGAGTATTGACCCGGACATCATGACTTGTGATTTTGAGTATCGTTGCGGAAATTGGCAACGAGCCCGACGATTTAATGGTGTCAAGGTTAAGACCGATAAAACCGATCATCTGAGGATGGTTTTCAGGAGGATCAATGAATGGACTGACCAACGATTATGAGAATGGAAAGTCGGTCGGGCAAACGATGGCAATGAGTCGGGATGACGCTGAGGACAGGCTTCATCAATGGTTTGGATTTGATGGATTCAAGGCTGGACAATGGGAGATTATTCAGCCGGTATTGAATGGAGAATCCGTAATCTCGATCCAGCGGACCGGATTTGGAAAATCGATCTGTTTTCAGTTTCCAGCGCTATGTTTTAAGGGATTGACGCTGGTTTACTCACCCTTGATTGCTTTGATGCGGCAACAGACCGATTGGCTGAGGATGCGCGGTATTCGGGCGGCCTGCATCAACAGCCAACAAACCGCAGCCCAGAACAAACGGATACTGGAGTCCGCCCTCCGATCTCAGATCAAAATCCTATATATCGCCCCGGAACGCCTGCTGACCCGGATGTGGCAGGATTATCTTCCCCGGCTTCCGCTTTCATTCATCGTTATTGATGAGGCTCATTGCATCTCGATGTGGAGCCATGATTTCAGATCCGCTTACCGTCATCTCATTCCCCTGTCCCTCGGACAGCCCGAATCCCCACCGATTTTAGCCATGACGGCCACCGCCACCCCCGATGTGATTATTGACATCCAACGTCATTTGCCGATTAACACCCGGATCATTCGGGGAACCATCCGAAGGGACAACCTCTGGCTTAATGTCATTAAAGTTTCAGCCGATCATGAAAAAACAGATCAAATCATCCGGATGGTCGATGGAATACCGGGTCATGGATTGGTATACGCCATGACCCGAACCAATTCGGAACAGATCGCCGACCGAATGAACCGTCATGGAATCTCAGCCGCCGCCTATCATGCCGGATTAGCCCCGGAACGGCGATCCCAGGTGGAAAACGGATTCTATGAGAACCAGTGGAAGTGTGTCGTCACAACCTGTGCCTTAGGAATGGGAGTCGATAAACCGGATATCCGGTTTATCTTTCACACCCACTGTCCGGGTAATCTGACGGAATACTTTCAGGAAATCGGCCGGGCCGGACGGGATGGAATGGATGCCTTGATTTATCTGTTTTATCATCCTACCGACCGACATCTGCAGGAACGTTTCATCCAGCATTACCGGCCGGAATGGCCGGTTTACCAACGCGTTTATCATCACTTGATTCAAAACGGCGGATTCTGGATCGATCAGGAAGCGGATATCAACCGAAAACCGGAACCGATATCGATGATCTGTCATGACCTGGCCGATCAGGGAATTTTGGAGATGAAAATTGAACCTCAAGGGATACGCTGGGAGATTAGCGGCGATCTTTCCTCATTTGACTACACATTGGCCGATCGAATCCGTCATCATAAATTTGACCAATTAATCAAAATGATTCAGTATATCAACACCGATGGCTGCCGAATGAATTTCATCAGTCGATACCTGGGAGAAGATCACTCTCAGGGATGCGGTAAATGTGACAATGATACCCGATCCGGTAAGCGGTTTTCCCGTTTTCAATTATGGAAAAATAAAATCAAAATAAAGCTATTTTGAGCTTGATTTTTCGAGATAAATTTACTATTATCAAGTGCCCCTTGAAAATGGAAGTTTTCAATGAATTGGCGTATGCTTAACCTTTAAGGAGTGTAACCATGTCCGGAAAAAAGAAGTTTCTCACTTGTGATGGGAATTACGCTGCGTCTCATGTGGCTTATATGTTCAGTGAAGTCGCCGCGATCTATCCGATCACACCCTCTTCAACCATGGCGGAATATGTCGATGAATGGGCAGCTCATGGGAGGAAGAACATGTTCGGTGAACCGGTTAAAGTGGTGGAGATGCAGTCGGAAGCCGGGGCGGCCGGTGCCGTTCACGGTTCCCTTCAATCCGGCGCTTTGACCACCACCTTTACGGCTTCCCAGGGATTGCTATTGATGATCCCGAACATGTTCAAGATCTCGGGAGAACTGTTGCCCGGGGTATTTCATGTCAGCGCGCGCTCTGTAGCGGCTCATGCCCTCTCCATTTTCGGCGATCACGGCGATGTGATGAGCACCCGTCAGACCGGTTTTGCCCTGCTGGCAACCGGCAGCGTCCAGCAGATCATGGATATCGGCGCCATCGCCCACTTAGCCGCCATCAAATCCCGGATCCCGTTTATGCATTTCTTTGACGGTTTCCGAACCTCGCATGAAATTCAGAAGGTTGAGTATTTCGAAACGGAAGAACTGGCCGACCTGGTCGATATGCAAGCCCTGGACCGCTATCGTCAGAATGCCCTCAATCCGGAACATCCCGTAACCCGCGGAACCGCTCAGAATCCGGATATCTTCTTCCAGGCCCGCGAAGCCTGTAACAAATTCTATGATGCCGTCCCGGATATCGTTGAATCCTATATGCAGGAAATCTCCAAACGTACCGGCCGCGAGTATCATCCTTTTACATACTATGGCGCCAAAGACGCAGAGAATATCATTGTAGCCATGGGATCGGTCACCGAAACCATCAAAGAAGTTATCGATTACCTGACGGCCAAGGGTGAAAAAGTCGGCCTGATAACGGTTCACCTCTATCGACCCTTCTCGGCCAAGTATTTCTTCAATGTACTCCCGCCATCCGTCAAGCGGATTACCGTGCTTGACCGCACCAAAGAACCCGGCGCCAATGGCGATCCACTATACCTGGATATCAAAGATCTTTTCTATAACCGTTCCAATGCCCCGATAATTGTGGGCGGCCGATACGGACTCAGCTCCAAGGATACCACCCCGGCCCAGATGATCGCCGTTTACGACAATCTGAAACTGAAAGAACCCAAGAATCAGTTCACGGTCGGTATTAACGATGATGTTACCTTCAAATCCCTCCCGCTCGGTCCGGAACTGGATGTATCTCCCAAAGGGAATTATGCCGCCAAATTCTTCGGTCTGGGTTCGGACGGAACGGTCGGCGCCAACAAGAACTCCATCAAGATCATCGGCGAGACCACCGACAAATATGCCCAGGCTTACTTTGCCTATGATTCAAAGAAATCGGGCGGCAACACGGTTTCCCACCTTCGCTTCGGCGATTCCCCCATTCGCTCCCCTTATCTGGTCAACATGGCCGATTTTATCGCCTGCCATGTTCCGGCCTATATCGAAAAATACGATATTCTGAAAGGCCTGAAGAAGGGCGGAACCTTCCTATTAAACAGTATCTGGGATGAAGAGGAGACCAAGCATCACCTGCCCAACAGCATGAAAAAATACCTGGCGGAGAACGACATCAAGTTTTATATCATCAATGCCACCAAAATCGCCGAAGAGATCGGATTACCCGGCCGCACCAACACCATCATGCAGAGCGCTTTCTTCAAAATCTCCGAAGTGATTCCGTATGAAACCGCCGTCAAGCAGATGAAAAAAGCGATTGAAAAATCGTATGGGCACAAGGGTGAAAAGGTGCTCAAAAGCAACAATGATGCGGTGGATCGCGGCGGTGATGTCACCCGGATTCAGATCCCGGCCGAATGGAAATCACTCCAAGCCGACCAGGATCAGACGGATATGAGCCGTCCCGATTTTATCCGAAAGGTTTGCGATCCGATCAACCGCCTGAAAGGTGACGATCTTCCGGTCAGTGCCTTTGTCGACCGCGAAGATGGAACCTTTGATTCCGGCACCACCCAGTATGAAAAGCGCGGGGTTGCCGTCAACGTACCGGAATGGCAGTCCGAATTCTGTATTCAGTGCAATCAGTGCGCTTATGTTTGTCCGCATGCGGTCATCCGGCCGTTCCTGATGAACGAAAGTGAGCTGAAGAATGCACCGGCCGACACCAAGAGCATCAAGGCTATCGGCAAGGGATTGGAAAATCTGCAGTTCAGTATGCAGGTCAGCGTCCTGGATTGCACCGGTTGCGGAAACTGCGCCGATGTTTGCCCGGCTCCCAAATCCAAAGCCCTGGTGATGAAGCCGCTGGAAACCCAGTTGGCAGAAGCCGATCGCTGGGATTATTTCACCAAGAATGTTACCTACAAAGATACCCTGATGCCGAAAACCACCGTCAAAGGCAGCCAGTTTGCCCAACCCCTGTTTGAATTCTCCGGGGCCTGCGGCGGTTGCGGTGAAACCCCTTATATTAAGTTGATCACCCAGTTGTACGGTGAACGAATGATGGTCGCCAATGCCACCGGCTGTTCTTCCATCTATGGCGGATCGGCGCCTTCAACCCCCTATCGTCCCAATCCGGTCAGCGGATGCGGTCCGGCCTGGGCCAACTCCCTGTTCGAAGATAACGCCGAATACGGTCTGGGTATGGCTACCGGGGTCAAGCATCTGCGGGATCGAATCACCAAATTGATGACCGACGCCATGCAGAGTGGAATGTCCGATGAAATCAAAGCCGCCTTTAAAAACTGGATCGAGGCTCAAAACGATGCCGAAAAGTCCAAAAGTGCTTCCGAAACCGTTATCCGGCTTCTGCAAAACTGCAATGATCCGATCGCCAAACAGATTCTGGAACTGAAACAGTACCTGGTCAAAAAATCGATCTGGATCTTCGGCGGTGACGGATGGGCCTATGACATCGGATACGGCGGACTGGACCACGTGCTGGCTTCCGGCGAGGATGTCAATGTCCTGGTGCTGGATACTGAAGTCTATTCCAACACCGGCGGACAGGCCTCCAAATCGACTCCGGTAGGTGCCGTCGCCAAGTTTGCGGCTTCCGGCAAACGGATTCGCAAAAAGGATCTGGGAATGATGGCCATCAGCTATGGCTATGTTTATGTCGCTCAGGTCGCCATGGGTTCCAACCAGGCTCAGTATCTCAAAGCCATTCAGGAAGCTGAAGCCTATCACGGCCCGTCACTGATTATCGCCTATGCTCCGTGTATCAATCACGGTCTGGCGGCCGGAATGGGTAAATCCCAGGCTGAAGAGAAAAAAGCGGTGGAAGTCGGCTACTGGCATCTGTACCGCTACAATCCGATGCTGGAAAAAGAAGGTAAAAATCCCTTCCTGCTGGAATCCAAAGAACCCAATTTTGGCGAATTCCAGAATTTCCTGGCAGGAGAAGTCCGTTACAGCTCACTCAAGAAGACTTTCCCCCAGGAAGCCGTCGAATTATTCAAGGCCGCGGAAGAAAACGCCAAATGGCGCTACAATTCATACAAACGCATGGCTTCCATGGATTTTTCAAAATAATCCTGGATCCCACCCCATCAATAAAAAAGGCGTACCCCACCGGGTACGCCTTTTTTTATTAAAAACGGAAAGTCAATCCATTCAGGGTTTTCGCTCCAAACAACTGATCCGGCCATTTAAATCCGAGACCAATAACCGGTGCCGCTCCAGAGGGATAATATGATGGATCAATCCGGAACCGTAACGATACTTCCATTCAACCTTTCCATTCCCGGCATTCAGAGAAAAAATCTCTCCCCGGCGGGTACCAAAAAAGACTGACCCATCACGCTCGGTCGGGATAGAGGGGGCAAAATCATAGCCATGACCGGTATGACTGATCCAATCAACCTCCAGCGAATCGGATGTCGAAGAAATGGATGCCAGGGTATCCAGCATGGTATGCAGGTAAAGATGCTTTTTGTTTTGGCTCATTCCGATCGATTCCCTGACTTTAAACCGATTGGATCGCCAGAGGGTTTTCCCGGTTTCACGATCGATACAGGTAGTATAGCGGTCGGGAGCCACGATGAAAACCCGTTTGCCGAGGGCTATCGGATAACATACAGCCGGCGAATAAAGGGTTCCGGAACGCCCATCGCTCCATTTCCATTTGAGTTGACCGGTTGGCCGATCCAGACAGTAAAGAAAGCCATCCCAGGCGCCAAAGATAACATCCTGATCAAGGACCAGGGGTTGGGTTTCCACAAATCCCTTGACATCATCAAAATGCCACCGGACCCGGCCGTCATCCAGATTGACCGCCCGGAATATGCGGTTGCTGCCGCCCAAAAAAACAGTATCCCCCTGAATGGCCGGAGTACCGACCATGGGCCCTTCCGTTTTCAGTTTCCACCGTAGGGATCCATCTATCAGATTAAGTCCGTATACGGATGAATCACATGAGGTCACAACGACGACCTGATTTTTGATGGCCGGAGAGGATACGACTGCTCCCCCCGTTTTAAATGTCCAAATGACCTTTCCGTCCTTCAGCGCCAACGCCGTCACTTCTCCAGCCCGATTGGTCACTACCGCCTTGCCGTCGGCGATGGCCGGGGATGATGTTACCGTCGATCGGCTTTGGTATGACCAAAGCTCCTTGACTCCGGAATGAAGGTTCTCGGCCCGGTAATCCGGGTTCTCAATTCTGATGGCCTGAGCCGGAATGACCGACCATGCTGTTCGATGCCAGATCGAATCAGTTTGACTGACCGGATTCCGTTCGGCAACGATTAGGCTGTCGGAGCGGAACTCCACCAACGAATATCCGGTCGGATGGCTCGGGTCGGTCAGGCTGGCCCGGGACATGATCCCCGGGATACCGTTATAATTATAGACCCGATTGCCATGGCCATGCCCGTGGAGAATGACCACCGGATTCAAACGGCTGAGCCGCTGAATCACCTGATGATAGTTGCTGACCGATGAATCGATCGGATAATGGGTCACTATAATGGTCCCCCTCGATTGGGGCTGTAACGTCGAGGAAAGCGAATCCAGCCAGGCCAGATCTTCGGGAGATACGATCCCGTCCGCCATTCTCATATAGGGGCCCTGATGAAATCCAATCCAACGGAATCCATGGGAATCGAAATCGAACCGATCGCTTCCCCACAAGCTGGAAAATCCGCATCCCCCCGATTGGGACCATTTCAGATCATGATTGCCGGGAATAATGTGATAGGGTTTGTTAAGTTGGTCCAGGATCGTTTTGGCTTTTTCCAGATTTGTCCCGGCATCCATTTCAGAAATATCTCCGGATACAATCACGAATTCAATATCCGTCATGCGGTTGATATCGGCTGTGATCAATTCCAGATCCTGATCTGCCCGTTCGGCTCCGATATGAGTATCCGTAATCCAGGCGAATCGGAACGGTTTGAAAGGTTCAGCCTGTCCGATTCCAACCAATCCCGAGATGAGTATCAATAAGAAAAATGCAGCGTTTCGCATGGCTCTCCTTTCATGTTTGGTTATTCGATCCGTGTTGAAATAAATCCCGTTAGATTCCATCTCCCAATTACGGCTTTTCGGTTTTGATCGGCTGATAAGTAAAAGACGGAACCGACTAAGGGAATGATAGTTCCCAACCGATCACCCAAAGGTCTAGACGATAGAATCACCTTATAATTCAATGGATTTTGGTTTCAATCCAAACGTCAGTCAAAAATTTTAAAAATCGGTCGATAGTCTCACCATAAAATTTCGGCCGGGTTCCGATGTAATGACACCGCGGGTAGTCGCCAGATGATTGCGGTACTCATGATCCAGGATATTATCTACTCCCATCGAGATCCGCCAATTGGTTCGATTCAGATTCCAGGGTTTGGAATTAAAACGCAACGAAAACACTTGATACCCTTGGGTAGTCAATTCTCCCTCCGCGACCCGGTTTTGGGCGGCATAGATCAGGCAGGAAAAGTCAAATTCACCCAGGGGACGAAATGTATAAAGAGCGCCGATTCGTGAATTGAAGGGTGCAATGGCGGGTAGGGGTTGATCGGCTTGGGTGTCTTCACCATGGGTAAATGAAAAAGTGGAATAGAATGATAAATGATCGATTCCGGCCCAGTCGATGCTTCCATCAACACCCATCAACCTGGCTTCGCCGACGTTCATTTTATAGAGGGCACTCCGTCCTTCATAAGTTCCCGGTTGTTCTACCACCAGATTATCCAATTGATTCAGGAAGGTATGAACGGACAAACTAAAGGTTGGGTGATTCCAAAGCACGCCCAGATCGACAAAACGGCTCTCTTCCGGTTCCAGATCGGGATTGCCGAGCTTCAGTACCGATCCTAGATCGATATACTGATACCGCTCTTCCAGATAGGGAGATCGGAAAGAACGGGCCAGGTTCAGGGAAAGAACGGCCTGATTGATCCGCCAGGCCAATCCCAGGTTCCCGCTCCAGGAATGGTTCCGGGAGTCGTCGGGCATCCAAAGGGTATCCAAGGTCGTTGGAACGGTATTCATCGTTCCATTGGTCATTTCATAAACCGGATTCAAAGCCAGTTCATTCTCGGTATCGATCCAGTCATATCGGCCGCCCATCACCAGGGTTAAATGATCATTAAGGAATTTGGCTTCATTCTGGAAATAGAGTCCCAGGCTGTTATAAACGGCTTCCGGCAAGGGAAGTTCCCCGAAGGTTTTGTAGGTGGTGGATTTGACGCTTTGATCGGCATTCAGGACTTCGATCTTTTGATTTTTAACCCGATCTCCCAGGTATTCTTTGCGCCACCAGTCCACCCCGGCAATCAAGAGCTGGCCGGGAACCAGGTTCCAGTCGGATTGTAACTGAAATCCATCAATGGTATGATCGGCTTTGGCGACGATGGACAAAACGGAAACCCTTTTAGCCGGCGTATTTCCGGAGGCCGGCATGAGTTTAATGGTATGGGGGATATTTTCTACGTGGCGATGGATCTCCTGGCGGAAGATCTTGGCGGTAACCTTGGGTAGGATATCGGCCCAACCATCGCCGATGTATTCGGCGCTGTAAAGGTCACGGATTTCGTCCGGATAGCGGACTTCGGCATCGGTCGGAAAGACGGTGCCGCCGCCGGGGATTCCAACATCTTCGGCTTTAAACCGCTGGATGTTGAAACGCAACGTATGATGCTGTAAGGGTTTGATTCCGGCCTTAACGGAATAGCTGTGATCCTCGAATTGGCTGTTCAGCAGTTCACCGGCCGGTGTATGGGTATTTTCGGCTTTACGGAAGCTGCCGTTGAGCCGCATGAACCAGTGCCGGGCGCCGGTACTGAAGGATAAATTAGCGCCTCCCAGTTGGTTGACACTCTGATAGTGAGAGGAGAACGAGCCTTTCCAGAACCATTCGGGAGAAAAATAGGTCTCTTGGGTGATAATGTTGATCACCCCTCCAATCGCCCCGGTTCCATATAATGCGGAACTACCTCCCTGAATCACTTCTACCTGGCTGATATCATCCACGTCGATCATCGAGAGTCCGGCCGCAATATCTTCCGCCGTATCGATCCGGTACCCGTCGATCAGGGTGACCAGTTTATCGCGCGATAATCCCCGTACCGAGATGCGGGTTCCCCAAGCTCCATCTCGTCCCAGCGCAATACCGGGTTCGGTTTGCAGGGCGTCCGCCAGAGTGACCGGCGACAGGTCCCGCAATTCATCCTGAGTCATCACAGCGATCGGGAGCGGGGTTTCGTCCTGACGGCTCTGATATCGGGAAGCACTGACAATCACATCCTGCCTGTCAATCAGTTTAGTCTCCAGATTGATCTCCAGCTTCAGACTATCCTGATCACCAACCTGGATTGTCATTTGTACCGGATGGTATCCCATATAGGAAACCGTCAGCCGATAGCTCCCCGGCTGAATCGATGACAGATGAAACCAGCCATCGGAACCGGTTGCCGTTCCCAAAGAAGAAGGACTCAACCCGACATTGGCATTGGCTAAAGCCGTTCCATGCTCGGCTTCTCTGACAATCCCGCTGATTACGGTTTTTTGACCGGCATAACTACCGGCGACCCAAATCAATCCCAGAAACAATACCACCAGTCGCTTCATTTTCTACTCCTTTGGATTGGTTTTTCTGGGATCCGTTCCAATCAATTCAATCTGATCCACCGCTTCCCGGTAATGGGTCAGGACCGATTTAACCTGGATACCGGGCAACCGCCCGATTTTCCCGGTTAACGCCCCCAATTCATCGGTGGTCCCTTCAACGATCAGGGAAATGATATTCAGTTTTTTCTCCCGGATCGGAACTCCCAAACGGCCGATAATAGAATGGCCGTAATCCGATAAAATGGCGTTCATCTGGTCAATATGATGGGTGTCCTGAATGAGTACAGCGATGACTCCAAGTCTCTTTTCCATCAGATACCCTCTGGGTTAGAGATTGAATTTGGCAGACATACCTCGAAACCGGAACGAATCCTGTCTCTTAGTTCACAATATTAAATATAAACAAAAAACTTATGGTGTCAAGATATATTTTAAAGAATTGAATTGCTGAAGGGGAAATAGATGCTATTAATAACGAAAACGAATCAATCGGTAACCATGGTTGTTTGGTCATTATCCAAGCAGACTTTATTTCGACCGGCTTCTTTTGCTTTGTACAATGCATGATCGGCTTTTTTTAGCAATTCTTCCAAGGAAAAAGATCGAGCGGGATTGATCCCGGCAACGCCAAAACTCCCTGTTATGGAAACCGGTTGGTTATTATTGAGAATCTTTAAATCAGCCAAGGCATGTCGCAACTTTTCAGCGGTCGCACACGCCCCTTCAATCCCTATCTCAGGCAGAAGAATACTGAATTCGTCACCCCCTAACCGACCGACACTGTCCGATTGTCTAATTTTGGAACGAAAAACATCCGCTACCGCTTTCAATACTGAATCTCCAAACCAATGGCCATAATGATCATTGATTTGTTTAAAATAATCGATATCGATCAGAATCAATGATAAATCACTATTATATCGCCATGCACGTTGAATCTCATGATCGGCGATTTTATTGAAATACCAATGGTTGTACAATCCGGTCAATCCGTCGAGGGTTGCCTGTTTTTCAAGTTGATGGTGAAGATGTTTGATTTGCGTATAATCATGAAATGTAATTATTTTGCCTAAAAACCGTTTCCGACGATAAAGCGGAGTGTAAACCGCTTGATAGAACAATGGTGTTCCATCTTGATTGATTTGTAATTCATAGGGTTGTGTCAAATTATCCCGGATCATCCGAATCAACTCGGGATGATCAATCAAAACTCTGTTGATTGATATTCCAATCAATCCACGATTAAGCCTGGGAATGATTCGGCTCATTTGTGGATTGAAATCAATGATTCGGTTGTTATAATCCAAAACCAGAATCCCATCTTTAATATTTTCGAATATCAGATCCCTGGCCAGCGGAACAATATCAAGGATTCCGACCTTAAAGAATCCGACTGAAAAAAAGTAGAGACTCAGACTCAGAGCCAACGGAGACGTATCAAAATTATAAGGATTCAAACCCAGATTATAGCTCAAACTGCTGATCCATGGAATGATGGAACCAATCCAATATACAGCCATCTGTCGTCGAATAATGGATGAAGATTGAAAATACATCCAGATATATAAAAGAGTACTGATCACTAAACACAGGCTCTGATAACACACGCCGAGGTAAACGATCCAGGTCCGGTCATACATAAATGTGGTCAGATGTTTGGAATAAAGTAACCGGGGATTATGGTGCCACCAATTAAAACTTCCCAACGTTTGGGCACTGAACAACAGAAAAGCAGGCAATACAAAAAGCAAAAAAATTCTAAATGGAGTGATGAGTTTTGCCTTACCGGTAATCGAAAGAGAGAATAGCAACCAGAAAGGAGGAATTATCTGAATTCCCCAATGCTGAAACCTGACCCAGAACATGATATCCGTCATCGATGAATTTAGAATTTCCATCGCATATCCAAAATTATAGATGGCCGCTCCCACCATCGATAATGCCAGATACCAGGCGGAAATACCTGCGGTATTCCTTTTTTTCCAACAAAAAACAGAAAGAAAGAGAACGGAAAGGGCCGATAGAAATAAAAACAAAGCATGAATCAGAATCAATGGGTACATTGCAGGAAGATCCTCAGGTTAAAGTATGTATCGTATGCTATCACCGTAACAGGTGATAGAGCTAAACGAATGGACATAGACTCCAGCTTCAAATGATCATTGAAATTACATCCAGTAAGACGTTTTAATTGGGCTGGAAAGAGTTACTCCGGTTCTTTGACTCTGAACTGGATAAAGTGGTAGCCGTCAATGGTGGAATGCTCGATATTGACGGCGACTTTGGATAAAAGAAACAATCCGAGATCGCGCAGACTCTCATCATCCAGGCTGATCAGGCGTGCGGGATCAGGACAGACATCGACATCATTAAGATTCCCCTTCCGGGATATGATTTCGGTGATGATGTATTCAGGATGGTATTTCCATTGAAATCTCAGACCGGCCTGGAGATCATTCTGCCGGTTATAATACGAGAATACCTCTTCACAGGCCAGTTGGAGGGCAAATGTCTGTTTTGAGGACATCCGGAACCGGTCTTGGAAACTGTCGATTTTTTGGTGCAGGTCAGCCAGCCGCTTAGGATCGGCCGGCAGGGTGAGGGATTCCGATTTGCGGATTTTGCAGGCAAAAATAATACTAAGAAGAAGCGCTGTCATTCCTCCGATGGTGATGACATCCGAGGCCAGAAAGCGGAACTGTTCCGGAAAAAGAGCAGGAAAGAACTGACCAATACAGGCCAGCAATCCAAAACTCATACCGGTACCGATCACAATCCCATTTTCCGGGCTCAATTCACTGGAAGCGGCGACTTTCAATCCTTCCCCCAAAAGGATCGCCATCAGCCCAATCGTTAATCCTCCCATGACGGGATTGGGAATACTCAGAAACAAATAGGCGATTTTAGGCATAAAAGCGATTATAGCCAGGATAGATGCCGCATAATAGCCCACCACCCGGGATGAAACCTTTGTCAATTGTATAATCGGCATGATGTTGCTGTAAGTGGTATTGGCCGGAACTCCAACCATCCCTGCCACCATACTTCCGACCGCATCCACATTCAAACCGCCCTGAATCCGATCATACTTGATCTTGGAGATTTTTCCCTCGGAGATGTTTTGAAGAGCCACGGTATTCCCGATGGTTTCGATGGAGCTGGCCAGAGTTGCCATTATAAAAGCCATCAGAAGAGGAAAATGGTGCCGGCCGATATTCCATTCCAATCCGGGCCATCCGGAACCCGGTAAATCCAGCCACGAGTATTGTTGAATAGCGCTGAAATCAGCAATTCCAAAGAGGATGGCCACACCGATTCCGGTTGCTGTTCCAATAATTGGACTCCATAATCGAAACCATTCCCGATCACTCAGATAGGATCCCAAAATGATCGCCAAAGGGACCAGTCCGGATATGAAATAAGCCGGAGAACAGTAGCGGGGATCATCCGGTTGTCCGGTCCACATTCCAATCGTCAACGGGATTATCATCAGCGCCACCAGCATAATGACTGTCCCGCTCAGGGCCGGGGTAAACACTTTGCGAGTGTATCTCATCATAGAAGCCATTATCAGTTCAAGGGGAGCCGAAAGCAAAGTCATCATTCCCAGCAGAGCCAATCCCCCAAGCTGAACGGCAGAAATACTGCAAGCGATAAAAGCTCCACTGGGTCCCAGAATCATCAGATACCCGGATCCGATTCGACCGATCCGACGGATCTGGATGAATGAGGAAAACGCACTGACCAGCAGGGTTCCGAAAATCAGATACTCGGTCTGTCCGGTTTCCAATCCGCAAGCATGGGTAATAATAATCGGCATAATGATCATTCCCCCAATATTCAAGAGAACATACTGCAATCCGAGCAGTAGAGACACAGAAACCGGGGGTTTATCATCAATACCGTATCGCAGAGAACCGCTCTTGGCCATAGGCTGTCATATTCCTTTCATCTGTTATCGGTCATCCCTTACCAATCCTATATCCGATCAATGCAGTATCTGTTCCTTTCTGATCACATCCAAGGGTTTTCCGCCGATCGCACTATTCTCATCCGACAATTCACGAATAAATCCCCAAAAAGAATTCTTGGGGATACCGGTCGTTTCAGCCGCTATATCCGTCAAACGCTGAATCAGTTTACGCTTGACCTCCGGTGACAATTTTCCGCTTTCTACTGTAATCAAAGGTATAATCTCTCCCTCCAGGCAGAATTGGTGTTTGAGATCAATCTTATCGAAAGTTAAAGATTAAGGGGAATAAAAACACCACGATCAAGGTCCAGACGGCATAAACCGGTAAATAGCCGGCGATAGTGTTTTCAACCTGTCGGATCGATAAGGATTTGAAATTGACCCGATACAGGTCAATGGTGATCAGGATCAGATTGCCAAATATCAACAGGTTGGATCCCAGCACCGCTGTTTTATTGGGCGTAAATCCATACTCTCCCAATCGGTAAACAATGGCCGACAAAGCAATCATATCGATGATCAGACTAACCAGGCTCAGTAAAAACAAGACCATTTCGTTGAATCGCTGCCGACTGAAGATTGAGGTCTCCGATACGGAGAATACAATAATCGCCATCACCCCCATCAGCATCAGATTGAATACCAGCAAAAACTCACGATCATTGAAAGGATCACGGCCGACAATAGGAAAAACAATCAGATAAACTACCAGGGTTATTAAAAACAGCGGACTGAAAATAGCTGCTATGATCGAAGCAATCCTATCGGTGATCCTTGGAAAATGACGGAGAACCGAAGCAGCCACAATAGGGATAGAGACGATGCCGCACATGGCAATATGCTGCATATAAAAATTTTCAATATTGACCATAATGGCCTTGAACAATCCCAGTGTCATGACTGTCAGAGCCATTCCGGCAATTACCATCATAGCGCCCAGGATGGCTAAATCGCCATTGTGACGAAGATAATCGATTCTTCCGGATCGGGTCATCGGATCAAAACCGATATAAATCAATCCATACACACACCACATCAACAACGGTAGATGGAAGTAAGCCAGCATAATCGAATGGCTGGTGCTGATTACGGGCAAAAGATTGATGTAAAGGGCCGGTACCAAAAACAAAACCAGCGTATAAACCCAATAGGATAATCGGGTGGTATTCCGGATCAGGATAGAATAGAGAGATAGGCCCAAGGCCATAATCAGGCCTGTATTTTTCTCATAAAAAAGGGTGGATTCAGGATTAAAGCCGAAGATATCAGGGAGTTTGACACCCAAACAGGCGACCAGACAACAGATCAGCAGAATGATCCAATCGCGCCGCTGAATACTCGTTCCGGTTTCGGTAAGGATTGCCCTCTCCCCGTCCAGCCGAATCTTCCAGAATTCCACCAGCGGATGACCGGCCAGTTCCGGATAAAGGGATTCAAAGGCAAGGCTGAACGCCTTCGCATCACACCGGTAAAGCTTTTCAACAGCCTCGGGACAGTTAAGATTCTCACGAATACTCGTAATCATCTGATTTGTGTTTGATCCGGAATTTGCCGGATTGCCGTTTTCAGTCTTCAACACACTTACCTCCTTGAATCGACAAGAATAAACCAATCGATCACACTCCGATGTCTCCTTTGGGTTAAGAAGCCATACAATACTTCAG
>JAGOEH010000282.1 GCA_017997825.1 Candidatus Delongbacteria bacterium
AGGAAAAACAAGTTCGACATCTTGGATAGTCCCATAATGATAATTCTTCAGTATCAGCTTATACTCTCCGGACAGGGCCCAATAACCGATCAGTCCTGCCGCCAGGATCAACACACTCAGGGTTTTCATTGATTGATCGACTCCATCAGGGATTGAATTCTCTTCATCGTCTCCTCAGCATCCGTCATCCGATAGGAATTGACATAATAGACAACATGTACATAACCATGAGAGTCGATCAGCATGGCCATCGATGAAATCGGTAATAGAGGACGATTGAACATGACCCGTCGATCGGAAATCCGATAGTACTTCAGGTTCATACTGTCCAGAACCGGCTGGGATTCAAAGACAAAAATGATCACCCGTTCCGGATCCGGATTGGCCAGTTTCTTCAGCAGGCTGATTTCCTGATGATAGGATCGGCTCTGCCCGGGATTGATCAAAAAATAGATCAGATGAAGGCCTGGAGTGGGATTTAAAAACTGTCGATCCAAAAATATCAGATTGCCGGAAGAATACCCGTCACCGGTGAATCCTTTTTCATAGTAATCCAATCTATCATCCAGGATCATGATCCGCCGGGTCTGCTTCCACATTATCCATCCTTGAAGGATGATTAATCCCGCCAAAACCGCAATAATCGAAAGTTTGACCGAATTCTGCATTTCAGCTCACTCCGAGGTGTGAATCGTATCGTTATGAATGAAAGCCGGATTGATATAATGCAATAGTCCCTGTGGAATCAGATCATTCGCGGCAACAGGCAGGTAATAGGTATAGCGGCGGCGCAGATAGACTTCAGAGAAAAGCCGCTCATATCGGAATCCGGCTACCTGGAAGTAGTATTCGGCGTCGTGCTCATTTCCTATCCCGGCATAGTAATGCCCTAATTCCATGGCCGACAGATAATCCCACGGGTTGATGAAGATCGACCGCAACCAGCAGTCCCGCATAGGGCCCCATCGATTGCGGCGATGATGGATCTTTCCCAGCCAGTGCCAGGGACGGTTCAGATTGGGCATCAATCCGGTAATCTTTGTCAGGAGAGATTCGGCGTCATCATAGCACTGAAAATGATAATACAGTTTGGCCGCCCGACCTAAGCGGATCGGATCCCCTTGGTCAACAACCAGCTCAGCGATCATGATCTCTACCAATGAGTCAATGGCCTGCCGATAGGCGTCATCCAGTTCCTGAAAAAAGGGTGAATCCAGGATATCGGGCGATAGCCGGACAGCCCGGCTATAAGCTTCGACCGCATCCTGAGCCCGGCCGGATTTTTCATAGAGCATCCCCAGACTGATGGGATAGATGGAAACCAACGGATCGATCAGAATCGCTTGCTTAAAATGGTATTCCGCCCGTTCCGGATCACCCATCAGCCGGTAGATCCAGGCCAGATTGTGATGGCAGGCATCATCCTCCGGATTGAGGACCAACGCGGTTTGATACAGGTCACCGATCGAATGGAGCCCGGCATCTGCCTTCCGATCACCCCCAAGCGAATCGATCCGGGATTTGTCGAATGGCACTCCCGGATCAACCATCCCATAGCGGATCAGGGCCAGATCGGAATAGAAGAGGGCCTGTCGCGGATTCCAGCCGATCGCCTTTTCCAACCACCGCCAGGCTGCCGGCAGATCACCAGTTGCTCGATATCGGATAGCCTTCTGATGGCATTGTTTGGCCAGTTCAAGCCTGAATGAATGATATCCGCAATAGATCGCCAATGGAATCAGAATAATCGGTATCATCCACCCGATCCGATGACCGATGTGAGCCCTGATTCGAGCTCCGGTGCAAGCCACAGGTTCACAGGGATTCAGGATCAATCCCACGATCAATGCCGATAAAATCAATGTCAACCGATTATCCAACCAGGAGGTGAAGCTGAGTTCACGGACCAATAATCCAATCATCGCCCCGGCCAGGAGAATCCGTTCGATTTTGTTCGTATCGGAATTCGAGGGATCGAGCAGACTGCTTTTGAGCTTGATCAATAAAAATGAGATTAGGGCGATCGTCATTACAATTCCAATGATCCCGCCCTCAATCAGGATCAAAATGGGAAGATTGGAGGCCCGGCTGGTAAACCGTGCATCATCGGAATTATCCTTGACAGTGACATAAGCCATACAGAAATTGTAAGCGCCGATCCCGGTCAACGGATACCGTCGGAAAAGCTTCAGGGAATTCAGCCAGATTCTGGGTCGGCTCTCCAAACTGCGTCTTTGGGATAAGGTGCGATTAAGGCGAATCGTTGTCAGGAAAGCGTCATGCAGGGGCAAGATCACAATCAGGATCACACTACCATAAAGCATAGCCCATAATATCAGTTTTCGCAGGCTGATCAGCCTAAAGGCCATCAGCATCAATCCATCAAACAACAGCATCACGGCCAGCGCCAGATAAATTCCCCTGGAAAAGGAGAACATCAGGCTGAGGCTGATCACCAGACTGATAATCACCAGGCCGATCCTGACCGGTTTTAAGTGATGGTAATGGATCAGGGCCAGCAGAGGAAATGGAAACAGCAGCAGGCAGGGAGTCGCCCATTCATTCAGGGGCATTCCAAACGGAGTGATCATATAGCGGAAATCCAGCACATTATCAAAACCGTTTATGCGGACGGAAAGATAGACCAGGAGCGTCATCGCAATGACAAGTAAGACCGGAATGGCGCCGCCGGCGGCCACAATGGCGGCCAACAGTCCACGCAAACCGGATGGAATCGGCCGAATCCGGATCAGGATAACTAAAAATATCAGGTAAAAGAGCAGATGAACAAACAGAATAGTATTGGACCAATAGAGACTGTAATGCAGATTGATCATCGACCATAGCGCCAGTCCCGTCAGTAACACGTCGAATCGGTCTATCCCGTTAGTCCCCGGCAGGCTGTTGCTGAGCGAAAGAATCATCAGTCCCGAACCGATCACAACCAGCGCCGGGAAAGCGGGTGTCATTGCCCCAATCCCGGCCAGACTGAAAGCCAGTATCAGACCGAGATGGATCGGGGGCAACCAAACCAAATCCCTGAATCTAATCATCCCCTAACCTTCCGATGATAATGATCAACAGCGTCTGATTGTTATATAACGCTCAAAACGGTCGAAGTTTCTCGGCATAAAGACTCATCGACAACATCATGCCGCTGGTCAGGATCCAGAACAGAATGGTGATGGCTGCCGCTTTTCGGGTATCGGCATGATAGATGGTTTTGAGCCCGATTACAAGCACCACCAGATACCAGATTTCAAAGAGATTGATCATGGCCAGGCCATGATAGAGTATCCGGTTGGTAGAAGCCGGGTCAAAAAACCGATGCAATCCAATAATGTTCATATCGAAGGGATGGAGGATCGATTGGGGATCTTTGAATCGAAGGACTAAGGCATTGGCAACGGATGACAGGACGATGATGATATTGGCATGGGCGATCAGGGCAAACAGGGATTTAAACCGGGCTTCCGCATTCAGGATAATCCCGATCAGATAAATGATGACGGCAACGATGGCCCATTTGATCAGCAATACAATCGGAGTCAGGGCGATCCCGGCATAGGTGAACAGTTTGACCATATCCATGGAATGCTTAATTTGATCGGCCGGCAACCCGGATATTTTGAACATCGTGAGCTTCATCCCGAACGGCATGATCAGGATAGCAGCAATTAATCCGAGCAG
>JAGOEH010000058.1 GCA_017997825.1 Candidatus Delongbacteria bacterium
CAGCCGCTATGGTGCCGGTCGCAGGCTGGGCGGAAACGGAGAACTCAGCGGCATCGGCACCGCCGAGGGTGACGATCGGGGTGCCGGAGAGGTGCAGACTATCAGTGCCTGTATTGCTGATGGTAAAGGTTCGGACTACCGAACCGGCGGCAATATCGGCATTTCCGAAATCGGTGTGATCATCGGCTGCCGGGGTGTCGTCGCCGTCGGCGATCTCGTCCTCGTTACCCACAACAGTCATTTCAGGGGCGATACCGATGCCCTGGATGGAGAAATCATAGGGGTTCTCATCGGAATCGTCATTGGCGATGCTGATGGTAGCGGAGCGTGTTCCGGTGGCCGAAGGATTGAAGGTGATTTTGAAGGTGGTGGTTCCTCCGCCGGAAGCAATACTGGACGAGGGAGTCTGGGTCAGACTGAAATCACCCGGATGGGTACCTCCGATCGCTACATAAGGCGAGGCATCAGTCAGGGTTAGGGTTCCGGTGCCGGAATTGGTAATGGTGAAGGTATGTTCCGACGAGCCGGTATTGACATTTAAAGTGCCGAAGTCGGTATCGTCGGTGGAGGACGGTGTGGCATCTCCATCCGCAATCGAGGTTCCATTCCCAGCAACATCCATTTCCGGAGCCACTGTCCCGGTCCCCTGGATCGAGAAGTTATAGGGATTTTCATCGCTATCGTCGTTGGCGATACTGACGGTGGCTGATCGGGTGCCGGTGGTGGTGGGATTGAAAGTGACCTGGAAGGTGGTGTTCCCGGCAGCGGCTATGGTGGCAGATGCAGGCTGGGCGGAAACGGAGAACTCAGCGGCATCGGCACCACCAAGGGTGACGATCGGGGTACCGGAGAGGTGCAGGCTATCGGTACCGGTGTTGTTGATGGTAAAGGTTCGGACTACCGTGCCGGTGGCAATATCGGCATTTCCAAAATCGGTGTGGTCAATGGATGATGGGGTAGCGTCGCCGTCGGCGATCTCGGTGGCGTTACCCTCGACCGCCATCTCCGGTGCGATCCCGGTCCCCTGGATGGAGAAGTTATAGGGGTTTTCATCGGAATCGTCATTGGCGATGCTGAGGGTAGCGGAGCGTGTTCCGGTGGCCGAAGGGTTGAAGGTGATTCTGAAGGTGGTGGTTCCTCCGCCGGAAGCAATACTGGACGAGGGAGTCTGGGTCAGACTGAAATCACCCGGATGGGTGCCGCCGATCGTTACATAAGGCGAGGCATCAGTCAGGGTTAGGGTTCCGGTGCCGGAATTGGTAATGGTGAAAGTATGCTCCAATGAGCCGGTATTGACATTTAAAGTGCCGAAGTCGGTATCATCGGTGACGACAGGGGTGGCATCTCCATCCGAAATCGAGGTTCCATTCCCAGCAACATCCATTTCCGGAGCCACTGTCCCGGTTCCTTGAATGGCAAAGGTATAGGGATTTTCATCGGAATCGTTATTGGCAATGGAGATGGTGGCGGATTTCTGTCCGGCCGAGGTTGGATCGAAGGTAACAGCGAATGTCAGGGATGATCCTCCACTGATGATGGAGGCTGAGGGCTGGGAGGTGACTGTGAATTCGGTGGTCGGGCTGCTGAATGTCACCCTCGGTGTTCCGGTCAGATTCAGATCCATTCCCCCGGTGTTCTGAATGGTAAAGGTTCGAACTACGGTTCCTCCGGCTACCAATGTGCTGCCGAAATCGGTGTGGTCATCGGCTGAGGGGGAAGAATCACCATTGGCAATATCGGTTCCGTTTCCTCTGAGATTGATTTCCTGGGGAGCTAGTGCCCATACTCCACCCGGAGGGGTAAAGTTGGAAAGGGTAATGACTCCTCGATTATATTGGTTGTCATGGGTTCTAGCGCGAAAGATAATGGTTTCTCCGGCATTGACCGCATAATTTCCATTACCGCTGGTGACGCCATCCCCTCCTCCGATAGTCAACTGGACTACTCCATTGACGACTACATCGAAAAAATCCATATAGTCCCCATTATCCGGAAATTCGAAGTGGAAGGTCAGATTGCCGGAAGCGATAGCGGTAATGGATAATTCAGTATAGATTCCATCTTCTCCGCCGACTAATTCTCTACTATTGCTGCCGTACAACGTGATGGTGGCGGACTCGGCCGAACTGGTCGGAGAGTAATAGCCGTCACCATCATCTGCCCCGCGTGAACCGGTTGTAGTCCAGATAAAATTTTCCAGTGTCCACTGGTTTGGTGCGTATCCTTCTTTGAACTGCCCATAGAGGGTCGAGGCCGTCAGCCATGATGCAAGGATCATCCATCCGACATAATGAATTATTTTCATCGGTTCCCCCATCTTATTAATCGTTTTTGATCGTCTGATGCCATTGTGTGGCGCATAATTTCGGAATCAGACCACTCATCAACTCAAGAGGGTGTGGAGTGATCGAGAGGATTCCGCACCCTCTTCAATTGGTGAAGGTGGCGGACAGGGAATGGATTGAGTCCTGTCCGCCGCGAAAATCAGTGATAGGATCAAGGTCGAACCGGATATTCTCCTTCCAGGGCGATACAGAAATTTAGGGTCAGATAGGGTTGGCGATTTTCATGAGACTGACTGCCGCCGATGGGAGCGATGACATTGGGATTCATCATGCCCGGGCTATCCGCAGCCGAAGCATAATTGAGGGCGTTTTTGGTGGTTCCGGTGGTCGTCGAATAACGTGGGATTCCAAAATAGTTATTCTGGGGAGTTCCCAGGCTACAGGTCGCCGACCCGGCTGTAAATGAGTGAGAATGGGACGGCATTTCATTGGCCGTTAGTGTATGGGCCGTTTGTCCCCCGCTTGATGCGATGGGATGGTTGGTCAACCCGGGGCCCTGACCGAAACCGATCGGGATTCTATCCTTCAGGTTGGGTACGGCGAAGGTTTGATTACCATCACCGCCGTAAGAATTGCCGATGAGATTGAAAAGAGCTTGGTTTTGATTGACCGAGAGTAAGGAGCCGTCGCAGAAAGCCCAGCCGTAAGGCGCGAAATTACATCCCCAAAGCCTGATTTCTCCGATAAATGGATCTGCCATAGAATGATCTCCTGGTTAATTACGTGAAGGAAAAACACCAGCCAGAGCGATACAGAAATTAAGCACCAGCGAAGGCTGGATATTGGTATGAGCGGCGTTATCTCCACATGTCCCGATACAACTACTCATGGTGGTATTAGGGTTCGATGTGGAATAACCATTGAATCCTTCCGGAAATTGAGGATCCGGCTTGGTCTTGGAGATAAAATGATTGTCGGGTTTTACTTGGTTGGCATCACTATTGTTCATGTTCAGGTAATGGAAGTGAGATGGAATCTGATCAGTGCTTAGCGTTACGCCTTCATATCCATCAACTGTTCCGAAATGAGTATTAGAAGGAAAAAGAGGTACTCGCCCCTGCAAATTGGGAAGAGCAAAATTGTTCTTACCATCACCACCGAATTGAACTCCCAGCAGACTGTATAGTGCTTGGTTTTGTTGAATACTCATCAGTTGTCCGTCGCATTGGGCCCATGATCGGGGGGGATATCCGAATGCCATGATTTTGATTTCACCGAGAAAAGGCTCGGCCATAAATTCTCCTTTTTTTAATTGCGAGATGGATAGATACCGTGAACACAGATGATAAAGTTGATAGTCATATACGGCATCAGGTTGTTATGGGATAATGATCCGCCGACGGCGCTGACGCTTTGTTCATCCATTTTAACGAAGGTTCCGGGATCGGCATTATAGTAATTACTATAGGTAACGGCGGCCGGAATGTTGTTCTGAGGGGAGGTTTGAGTACCCTGAGTGGTGGTTGCTTTCAGGTCGTGGTGATGTTGAGGGAGGTTAGATGTGGTCAAGGTGACAGTCTCGGTACCGAAGGCTTGTCCTTGAAATCTGGGTGTCAGTCCCTGACCCGTCCCTTTATGCATAGGAACTCGTCCTCGCAAATCGGGAAGGGCAAAGGTGGTCGTGCCATTTCCACCATAGGTAGTCCCTAAGAGTGTGTAAAGATCCGAATAATCATTTACCGACAGCAAGGAACCGTCACAGATTGCCCAGTTATGAGGGGCATAGTTGAATGCAACCGGTCGGATTTCGCCTGTAAAGGCATCCATATAACCTCCTTGTTTAAAGCGTGGTGGGTTTGAAACGGTTGACAATCGCCTGGTAATGAACGCTGTTTTCAGCTTGGCTCATGATGGGAGTGATAAAGAGCTGAAAATGGCCTAGTCTATGATGGTTGAAATCATAAGTCTTCTGATTCAGCACATGTTCCTGAGATCCGCTAAAGATGAGTGAGAATGATTCCAATCGGGAATTACTTTTGTTTTCAATTTCGATCAATTGAAGCTCAACCGTTGGATTTCCCGCGATTCCGACGGTGAATGGCTGGTTGAGGCATGGAGCGAAAGAATCATAATGAAGATTTACCATTCTAACCTCCTTTTTGAGCTGTCGTTTGGGGTATTCTCCGCATAAAATGGTATATCCCGATATCGTCTGCTTTAGCAAATCCCAAACGGGAATAAAAGTGTTGGGCTGGATTATTGGATTCAACATGCAGGGTCAATGGAATACCCTTCCGTTCGGATTCTTCGATTAGGGCTTTCATGATTCGGGAACCGATTCCTTGGTTTCTATATTCCGGCAGGAGAGCAATGTCGATGATCCTGATTTCAACCTGGCATCGATGTACATAGAGGCGACCGATTGAGACTTCATGGTATCGGATGATATCAAACGAAGCATGACTGTAGTTTTTCATATAATGAAGATGTTGAGCCTTAAATTGCATTCGTAAAAACCATTCAATCCGGTGATCATCCCACCCGGTTAACTTTACTTCTTCCATCCGTGTCATGGCATAGATATGGTATAGCAATTCCTGATCGTTATCGGTGATGGGCCGGAATTCAATTGGTATCAATGAATGCAATTCAATACCATCTTTTTCCATAAACAGCTTCTGGTCTGATTTTCAGCGATTTGAGATTCGGATTAACGAGTTAAGATAGTTTAATATAGACAGTATTTGCTGGAATGTCAATAAAAAAAAAGTTATTTTATAAAATTAATTTATCAGATGGATAAGCAAAAAAAAAGCCCTTCCTACGGGGGAAGGGCTTATGCTGGAGGTGTATTAGGGAAAAAAAGAGAGCATCCGATTTGAATTTATTTCAATAAAACCATTCTGCCGGAAATGGAATGGTGGTGATCGACCGTCAGACGGTAGAAGTAGATTCCGCTGGTGAGGGTTGGCATCGAGATTTGAACGTGATGAATACCGCTTTCCATGAGGATATTGTCGATCTCTTTAGAAACGCATTGGCCGGCCAGGTTGTAGACGGACAGGCTGACCTGAGCGGATTGACTGAGTTCAAATTCAATGGTGGTGGAGGGATTGAAGGGATTGGGGTAATTTTTCAGCATGGATATGGGCTGTTTGGGAGCGATCCGGGAGGGTTCGGCTACATCGACTACTCCGGCCGGGGCGGGACCGATTCGGATATCATCCAGCCAGAGGGTATCGCTGTCCTCATAGTTATTGTCTGATTGGCTCATCAGGGCCAAGCGGGTGATGCGGGAGTAATCGGCCGGTCCGGCATAGGTGCCGGCGGAGGTCCACTTGCTGGCGGAGTCGGGCAGATCCATCAGGGGGATTTTGATCTGGTGCCATTGGCCGTCCGGAACCCAGTTGCAGGTCTGAGCCCAGCCCGAGGTCGCGTCATAGATATTGAAGGCCCAATCATCAGCCCCTTCGCCGTCGGTATCGTCATCGGAGAGCATGATCAGGGGAAGTCCTACCTTGGTGGTCGCTTTCATGGCAAACGAGATGGTGTCTTCCAAATAGCGAAGATCCGTCAGGTCCAGCAGTGAATCAAACACAAACGAAACATCTTCCCAGCCGCCCCAATTGGTGAAGGCGATACAAAAGTTCCCCTGATAGGGATCCTGGGTACAAGCCGGATCGAATACACATTGCCAGCCGTTGGCAAGCGTGACACCGGAGCCGAGGGTATCATCGTAGATTCGTTTGTACTCGATCTGAGCCTGTAATACGGAAACGAAGATCATCAGAATGATGGCAAAGAAGATCGTACAACGTTGTATCATGGGATCCTCCTGAGACCGTTAAAGGTGGACAAGGATACGGGTCAAACGTGAACATTCAAAGCTCAAGCTTGGTTTATTCAAACATTGAAAAAACTAATTATAAATTAATTAATTCATGCTGCATGTTCTTAATAAACTGTTAATGAGAACAAAAGAACAAGAACAAGGCATGTCAAAGAACGCAACCAAGAAATTTCAATCAATGAATAAACTAATTTAATATAAGTCCAAAATAATGGCTTGTCAAGTCCTTTTTTTAACTTTTTGGGTTTTTATTGAAAAAAAATCATCGATACCATGGATGATCCCATTTTAGACTTGAATTCAGCCTGTTTTTCTTTATATTGAGATCGAATCGGAGCTGACCCTGTTGGATTTGCGGATTTCGATACCGGCCGGGTCGGACTTGCAGACGGTGTTTTAGATATAAAAAATGCCAGCCAAGGATCGTAAGCCATGGTTAAACGCTTTTTACTGTCCTGGTCCGGATTTAAGGACTATCTCATCATTACCTTCGGATTGGCCCTGTATACCCTGGGGCTGACCCTGTTCTTGATTCCGGCCAAAATTGTGACCGGGGGAGTTGCCGGGATCGCGACCCTGATTTATTTTGCATCCGATTTTCCCATCGGAATCAGTTATCCGTTGATGAATGCCGCCCTGATTCTGATGGCCGTCAGGATTCTGGGGGCCCGCTTCGGCATCCGGACCATCTATGGAATCATTGTGGTTTCAGTGTTGGTCGGTGTTTTCCAAAATTATTTTCATCAGCCGATTATCCGGGACGAATTCATGGCCTGTATTATCGGCGGTATCATGGGGGGAATCGGAATCGGCCTGGTCTTTACCCAGGGCGGCAGCAGCGGCGGTACCGATATCATCGCCATGATCATCACCCATTACCGTAATATCAGCCCGGGACGGATCTTCATTGTGCTGGATCTGATCATCATTGCCTCCTCCTATCTGGTCGTCGGATCGATCGAAAAGATCGTCTATGGCTATGTTACCATGGCGGTTAGCGCCTACGCCGTTGATCTGGTGATCGAGGGCGCCCGCCAATCGCTGCAGGTATTCGTCTTTTCGCCCAAAAACAAGGAGATCGCCGACCGAATCGGAACCGAAACCCGGCGCGGTATCACCTTTCTGCATGGCCGCGGATGGTACACCGAAAGCGAGGTTGAGGTAGTAATGGTGATTGTGCGCAAGCAGGAATTGCAGCAGATCATGCGGATCGTCAAGGCTATCGATCCGGAATCCTTCATCTCGGTGGCTTCGGTAATGGGTGTATACGGCAAGGGTTTCGAAAAAATCAAATTCTGAATCTTCTTCTCCACCTCGTCATCAACCCGGTTAGCGGCAGGTTGGCTCTCCTCCCATCCATAGGACGGGATGCACCATCCAGGATCAAATTTTTAAAGTATTGACATTTTGGTATTGACGGATTATACTATTGAATAGTGTATATCGTTCAGCGGTTAAGAGTATAATCCATCCATCCGGTTTTGGGATCCGATCCATGGAGTCATGATGAAATTCAACGATTTGAATGATCTCCTTCACCATTTCTTGCATGCCTTTTCATCGCCTGCCGATCAGGATTATCAGCTCGAATTCGTTCCGGTTCCCATCGAATCCACCTGCCGCTTCGAAACCGGCTCGGTGTTTCTGACCCTGTTGCTGGGAACGGAATCCAAATTCTGCCGAAATCCGAGCGATCATTCCGTTAAATTGCTCATCTGCCGTTTCAAGGATACTCCATTTCGGATCGAGCAAACCGGACAGGGGCTAAGAGTCTATGCCGTCAAGGGAGTCTCATCGGCCATTGTCCATGATTTTTTCAAGGTTCTCTTACAGGGATTGCGGATTGCGGATCAGATCCTGCTGTCCGATATCGATTCGCTTGTTTTCGATGGCCGTCTCATCGTACCGAATCATCATTTTCAACTGAGGGACCGGTTTGACTATTTCCGAAGTACAGCCCTGAAATCGCGTCAGGCCTCTGATTTATCAACCGATGATGAATCTGAGGGCGTGCCTGATAGGGATAAACACCCATCGAATCAGTTCGGCGAGAAAAACCGTTTAACCGATTACCTGGGATTGGCGATGTTGGATGCCTATTTTGAGTGGTTGGACCATATCCTGGTCTTTTTATTGCCGTTTATGGGGTATGATCCGAATTATGATAATCCGATTGAATTTATCCGATTGCCCTGGAAGGATAAACTGGGTCGGATTTGGAACCTGACCCTGGACAATGAGGCCCGCAAGCTTTATGATTCTCTGCTGGAAATCCGGGAACGTTTTTTATTGTCAACCGATGGGATAGGATGCACTCATCTGATGGTATCCTTTCCCGAGTACGGAAATCAGTTGATCCGTTTAGCCCGTTATACCGCCCGGATTCAATACGGAGCGTTTTCACCCCTTCCGGCATCGCTGGATGAGGTTTGCGCCTTGTTGGATCAGGTGGATTCTCGGCTCCAGGAGCGGCCGGGCCGATACGGTTTCATTATGGCGGAAAGCGGCTGCTCAGTTGATTTCAGCCCGGAACGTTGCGAAACATATCAGTTGGCCGGATTGCTCGAACCGAGTGATCATGAGTTTCTCGACCAGATCAGCCCTTATTCCGGTTGACTGGATTGTTAATCCTGAATATCAAATTGACGATGCTAAATCATGTGTCCTGTCCGGTCTCAGTTTTAGTTGGTTTTCTGACCGTTAATGAACGATAAATATATGGTTGAATAGCAAAAACATGGCAAAAGGGGAAAATGGGGCTTGACAATTCCTCCGGCACATATTAAATACAGGCAGTTAACGGGTGTTAAGCAAGTCATTCTCATCGGCATCGGAGGTTGGTATGACGGATCGTATCAGTTCGTGCGGATTGAACTGTAGGGAGTGTCAGTTTTATAACCAGCCCTGCGAAGGGTGTTATATTATCCAGGGCCGTCCCTTCTGGGCGGAAGAATTGCCGGGTGAAGTCTGTCCGCTATTTGATTGCGCATCAACCCAGGAATTTACCAGTTGCGGCCAGTGCAGCCAACTGCCGTGTCAGAAATTCAAGGATCTCAAAGATCCGAATGTCAGTCTGGAAGATCATCTGATCAGTGTCACCGAACGAGTGGATCGTTTGCGATCGATTCAATAGAAAAGGGAGATTTTTGTTTATGAATGATGTTCTCAGAACCATTGCCGCTCGTCGGAGTATCCGGCGGTATGAACCGACCCAAATTCAGCCGCAAACGCTGCAGGCCATTCTGGAAGCCGGATTGCAGGCTCCCAGCGGTCATAATGATCAATCCTGGTATCTGGTGGCCATTCAGAACCCGGAGCTCATCGATCAAATCAGCTTGGGCTGCAAACAGGCTATGAGCCAGATTCCGATCGACTGGATTGCCGAATTGGGACGGAACGAAGCGTTTCATGTGTTTTATCATGCCCCTACCATCATTCTGGTGGCTGCTCGTAAAGACGCAGTCTCACCTCTGGCCGATGCCTGTGCCTGCATCCAGAACATGATGATCGCCGCCGAAAGCCTCAATCTTGGATCCTGCTGGATCGGATTCGCCACGTTCTTTTTTTCCGATCCGGCCCATAATAGGATTGTTGATCTGCCGGATGGATACGAAGTCCAGTATGGCGTCGCTCTCGGATACAAACCGGAGGGATCGAAATCCAATCCTCCCGCAGCCAAGTATCCCAAATTTTACCATATCATTCCATAACCGTGTTTTGATGGCCGTAGCTCTATTCTCATCTTGGTAATCATTCCCTATGATCAATTCAGCCTCATTGAATCATATCCGAATGCCTTCCCCGTTATTGGCCGATTATGTCCGCTATTATTGGATTTTCGAGTCGGACGATATCCACCATCAGGAACTGGTCTATCCGACCGGCGAGGTCCAGATCCTGTTCCATTACCGCCAACCTTTCCGCCGGGTCGAACCCGACGGGCGAATGGTACCCCAATCGGCTGCCGAAGTGGGCGGTCAGACTGATACCTTCCGCCGTATCATGGCTGAACCGGTTTGCGGTTTGATCGGCGTTACCTTCCATCCTCATGCCGCGTCGGCTTTTATTCCTTTCCCCTTATTCGAGATCCGAAACTCCGGCTGTGATGTCAGTGACTTTCATCCCGGATTGGGCAGCTTCTCCGAGCAGTTGGCGGAATGTCCGGATTCAAACGCCCGGATTGCCCTGATTGAACGGTTTCTCCTCTCCCGTTTGAACGCTCCCCCTCAGTATTCTATAATCCGCCACATGGTCAACAAAATTATAAAATCTCACGGCCAGATTGAATTGTCCGCCCTATACCAAGAAGCCGGTTGGTCGGAACGCCATTTTCAGCGTATTTTCCGATCCCGGATTGGAATCTCCCCCAAACGATTTCTGGAAATCATCCGCTTCAATCATGCGGTATCTCTGCTGGCTGCTCCCTTTTCCCTAACCCGGATCGCCTATGATGCCGGTTACTACGATCAATCGCATCTAATCAAGGCCTTCAGGGAGTTTTCGAGTCTCAACCCGATGGAGTTCCGCCGCCTTAATCTGACACAATAACCAATTAGTTTAATTTCTTTATTTCATTGTATTTGCTATTTTATTCTTGACAACCTATTGGAATTTTGATATAATTAAACTGCTGAATTTATATTTTGTTTGAACTAGTTTATTAAGAGGAGGTATGGAATGTCTAATGACGGTATAAAGAGACCCATAAGATTTGTATTAGTTACTGTTATTTTTATCTGTTATTCTGTATTAGAAGCACAATCTGTTATTACGCTTACGTCTGATTCAATCACTTCGGGTATTTTTAATTTGCAATCCGGCCAAAGTATAAACCTTAATGGGCATTCACTAATTGCCTATGGTGGCATTTCTGGTTATGGATGTGGGTATTCCTATGATAGAATAATTGGCTTTTGTTCTGGTATTTGGCGCGAATCGAATGAACAATGCAGAAGAATGATCGGAGCTTGCTCATCTATTTCTCAAGCATGTTCATATTCGATGTCTGGTGATGTTGTCAAACTCTATGGTATAACACATAATGAAACGGTTTATCTTGATCCGGAGAAAAGTTACACAATAGTTGGGATGAATATACCATTTGAAACGATTATTAATGGTGGCTTTGTTTTTTCTTCAAATGAAACTAACTCTATATTGCAAAAGCAAATTAATCTGTTCGATTTAGCTGTACGATCAGTGTATGTTACAAATGGCAAGCTTGTTTTAAATAATGTAAAAATGAATCGATCCTATTTCCCAGGTACACTACCATATTTATCCGTTTATGGTCCAAGGAAAATAGAAATTGACCAAATGCAGTCAATTTTTACTGAAACAGGAGATGGCGATATCCTTTCAATGATTTACAATTGTCATATTTTGAATATTGACAATAGTGATTTTCAAGGTCATATTGTACCACTTTACTTATCAGGTATTACATCAGGAACTATACAAAATACGTTTTTTTGCTCCAATGAAAATGATATAAGTGTATCTAATCCAAATGGAGGTACTATCACATCTTACAATAATACCTATAGTAGAGATACCTCTCTTTCACTATCTGGAAATATTCATGTAACAGGAACTGTCAATATATGCTCTAATCTATTGGATAGAAATGGGATCAGTTATGATAGTGTATATGGATTAACTGATTGCGAAAATGACCAATCTAATATGATGATAGCGCAAAAGATTGATTCACTGGATGAAAAATATCGTAATATCATATTATATTTAAACCTCAATGAAACAAAGGATCTTGATTATTATTATTATTCAATTAACAAGATTGCTCTTGATTATATAAATATTATTAACATCGTAAAGAATCCTGAATTGATAATTAAGGTTCTGGAAAGAATTAATTATTGCTGTGATGATTTATCTAATTATGATATAATGATAAATATAATAAATGAGCTATATAAAAATGCTATACTGACTGATCATCGTGATTATTTACACTACTATTTATGCAAAGCCTATTTAGGGGCAAAGAATATTGATGTTGCCCTTAGAGAATTTGAAGAAATTAGAAAGGGAAAAGGATTACCTATTGATTTGTATTTGGGATTGATATTTGATATAGGAAGATACTATAACTTAGAATTACACGATGTTAATAATGCAGAATTCTATTGGAATGGAATTATCAAAGGTTTTCCCGATCATGGATTGAGTCGATTTGCTCTGCAAGAAATCGAATTCATTAGATCCAAGAATCAGATTTATCAAAAAGCTTCGTTGTTAAAACATAATCCCTATTCATCGATTGAAGTGAAGTGCAGACCTAATCCTTTTACTTCTTCAATAAATATAGACGTTGCAATACCCTCTCAAGCCCGTGTTACAATTGAAGTTTTTAATATAATTGGATTATCAGTAACAAAGCTGACAGATGAAATATTTCCTGCTGGGAAGAATACTATCCAATGGTATGGAAAGAACAGCAATGGAGAAAATGTAGCTAGTGGTATATACTTATGTAAAATACTGATCAATGATTCTCAATTTGTAGAAAAAATCCTTTATACAAAATAGGGAGGGAGAGATGCAGTTGAATATACGATTGACTATGATTGGGTTAGGTCTGTTGTACTTGATACATGGTATGACGACAGCTGATGTTGCTTGGGATGCCGGCCGAGGAAGTGTTAACTGTGTGAAATACAGCCCGGACGGATCCTGTGTCATTAGCGGTGGAGATGACGGAACCATCCGGATCTACCAGGCTGGTAACGGCAATCCTATTGCCGGTTGGATGGCTCATCGTTACAATGTCTATTCTTCGGAGCACACTACTCCAACCCGTGTTGTTGGAGTGGATTATCTGAATTCGGGTGGTAGAATCATCAGTGCTGGAACCGACGGGTGTCTTAAAATCTGGAATACGGCTACTCATCAAGCTGTCTTTGATTTATGTGATGATTTAACCTTTTATAATCACTATGACAACCAGGAAATAGCTGTGGATCATTCGGGAGAATGGTTTGCTGTAGTCAGTGGATTTGATCAAACCACCATCAGCCTGAGGAATTCAATGGATGGTTCTAGTGTTCAAACCATTTCATCCTTTTATCCGGAAGTCACATTGTCTCCTGATCGGCAATGGATTGCCGGATGGGGAGTGGGAGTGAAATTATGGAATTGTGTCGACGGGGCTTTGGTCCACTCCTTGTGGCTGGATTCCTGTTGTTTTACCTGTGCGGTATTTTCTCCCGATGACTCGTTACTGGTTGCCTCCTATCAGGGAAATGAAGCTAATTCATCAGTATTATGCTGGAAAATACCGGAATGTGAACTGATTTATTCCATTCCCTTAAATAACGATTGTGTAAGTTGCCTGAAATTTACGCCTGATGGTAAGTATTTCTTGGGTGGAACGAACAATGGATTGATCCGGGTATGGAATACGGTTGACGGATCCGATGTGAGAATAATGGAGAGGATGGATCGCTATTCCGGTTCGGGTGATGGAATCGGTATGGTACAAAGCCGTTTGCTAGTCAATAGGCAACCTCATACTACCATTCGGGAGGAAACGGAACCGTCCGGAATGGCTGTTTATTCTTTGGATGTCAGTCCTGATGGTCAAACGGTTGTGGCGTGCGGAGGGGATCATTCCATACATCAATGGAATTTTTCAGACGGAAAAAAAAGATGGTCCAGCAATGCTCATACTTCAAAAGTTTTCCATATTGCTATCAGTCCAGACAATCAAATGATCGCTACAGCCGGGAACTACTACTACAGTGAAGTCCAACCCTTTACCGGAGAACCATCATCACCGGGAGTGACCGGAATGGTTGAAGTTCGTAATTCAAACACCACTGAGCTGCTCTTTTCTCTTTCCCATCACCAGCCGTCGGCAGTTTTCGCTGCATTCGATCCGACGCAATCATTTCTATATTCGGCTGATATGAATGGAACGCTCAAGATATGGAATATTCCAACCGGTACATTAAAAGATACCCTCCATGCCAATATTGGATTGCTGAGTGGTATTGAAGTTAGTGGGCATCCCCAAGTTTTTATTGGCTATGGAACAGACTGTCAGATGATCTGGGATGCGCGTTCTGGGGCCATCCTTCGGAAACCGTCTTGTCACTTGGCTGTCAGCCATGACGGATTGGCCTATGCGGAATACTCACGTGATTCCGGTGAACCGATCAGAATAAATAAACTGGTGGATGATAGCTTGATAACCTCCTTACCGTTCAATGGGGATGTGGGTGATATGTACCGGATGGAATTCAGTCCGGATGATCAGTATCTGGCAGTATCCGATTGGAGCAGCCGGATTCGGGTATTCCGGCTGTCGGATGGTTTTGAAATTTTTAACCGCCGGCCGGGCTGGAGCTCCTATGCTCTTTCAATTAGCCCCGATAGCCGTTACCTGTTGGCCTTAGGCAGTGACGGCGCGATTGCATTGTGGGATCTGGCTGATGGATCGGAATTGACCTGCCTCAATCTCTATCAACATCACATTCCAGGCAGCTTATTCCCCGTGTATTCGGTCAGCCCGGATTGGATGTATTTTGCTATGGCTGATTCAAGCGGGGTAATTACCATTCGGTCAACGGAGCGAGAATGTCCGATAGTTCATACCATTAAATTCGATCAGGGATATCCGGTGTCGATGACATGGAGTCTTGATCACCGAATGCTGGTGGCTGCCGGAGAAGGCTATCATAATGTTCGGGTTTATGACTTATCATCGCTTCTGGTCAGTATTGATGAATCCGGATCAGTCCATCATAAAACAATTGAATTGGATAACTATCCCAATCCGTTCAGCCGGCAAACGATGATCCGCTATCGTCTGCCATCTCCCGGACAGGTCCGCTTAACCATCTATGATGTCTTAGGGCGTGAAGTCAAGCAACTGGTTGATCGGGATCAGACTGACGGTTATCATCAGATTGGGTGGGACGGTAAAAATATGTCAGGAGACAATGCCCCGTCCGGACTCTATTTTTATAAGCTTGAACAGCACAACAGTCAATTACGAACCGGCCGAATGCTGCTTCTCAGATAAGCGGTTTTTTAATGTACACTCAGGATCAGGTCGGGTTTTTACAATTTTTTCCGATCGGAAATGATTATCCTGTTCCTTCAATTTTAACCAGGAGGAAGTCTGATGACGATCCATTCCGATGTTGAAAAAGTCCGCCGCTATCTGGATGAGTTTTGTGTCCAGCTCCCCACTCGCACGGTAGGGACTCAGGGAAACCGGGTCGCCGGCCTGATGATAGCCGATACGATGCGCTCCTTTGGATTCAACGTGGAAACCCCTGAATTCGATTGTCTGGACTGGCGTTGCGATGAGGTATCGTTAAGCGTGGGTGATCACCGGCTGGAAGTGACGGCCGGCCCGTTTACTCTGCCTTGCGATGTGACCGCGGAACTCTGCTCGGTCTCCAGTATCGCCCAGCTCCGGCAAGCGGACACCAAAGGGAAAATCATTCTGGCCATGGGGGAACTGGTCAAAGAACAGTTGATTCCCAAAAGCTTCACCTTCTACAATCCTCCCGAACATCAGGAGATCCATGCCTTGCTGGAGAAGAGCGGCGCAGCGGCCATCGTGGCCGCCACCTCCCGCGACCCGCAATTGGCCGGCGGAATGTATCCCTTCCCCTTTATCGAGGACGGGGATTTTGCTATCCCTTCCGCTTATATGAAGGATACCGAGGGTGAAATTCTACGGCGGATCGCCGCAGGAAAAAGGGGCTGCCTGCGGATCCGTTCCCAGCGGATTCCGGCCCGGGGATTCAATGTCGTCGCCCGTAAGGGAAATCCCGATCAGCCGTTCATCCTGCTATGCGCCCATTATGACAGCAAACCCAGTACCCCGGGAGCGATCGACAATGCCACCGGGGTCATCGTTCTGTTGCTGCTGGCTGAGATGCTGCAATCGGTTTCTCCTGAGATCGGCGTCGAATTGGTAGGACTCAACGGAGAGGATTATTACTCCATTCCCGGTCAGATGCTCTATCTTTCAGCGTTCGAAGCCAAAGCTCGGCTGTGCCGGATGGTGATCAATATGGACGGGGCCGGGTATCATCGTGAAAAAACCGCTTATTCCCTGTATAATGCCGGACCCGAACTGGAAAAATCGGTTGAAACCGCAATCAAGGTCTTCCCGGATATGATCCGCGGCCCGGAATGGATCAACAGCGATCACGGCATGTTCATTCCGATGGGATTACCCACCATGGCGGTCACGTCATTCAATATGATGGAGGTTCTCTCTCGGGATATCACCCATACCCCCCGGGACAATCCCCAGATCGTGGATGACCGCAAGGTGGGGGATATCGCCAAGGCCTTGTTTCGCCTGATCAGTAATTGGAACGGTTAAGCGCCCAAAACAGACCGGCTGTCCAAGCGGCCGCCGGTCCGTCATTTTGAATGTAACCCCTTGATATCATTTACAAAGACAACTGGAATCCGAATTTAGCCGGCAGCCGGCCGGCAGGACTTGACGAACCGTCATTATGACCACTATGATTCGATATGGATTGGTTCAGTCTGATCTCGTTCGATTGGATTATCTCAGCGTTGATCTATGGTTTTAAGCCGCCGGTCAGCCGGCCTGGACAGGATGAAACTTAATCTCATCCCTCACGTATCATTGTTCAGAGCGGGACCCGATCAATTGTTTCGGGACTATGGGATCAATCGGTCCCGGATCGAATCGGAAATTTTTGTCCCAGTAAAAACCATGAGCAAGGAGCGGGATGATGAAATCGATGGTGAAGCTAACCGGAGGGATCCTTTTGCTGCTGATGGCCTGCGGCTATATGTCATGGGAGTATAACCGGTCGGTGCATGGGGTGGAATTCGAAAAAATCCGGTATGCCGTCAACGATCAGGATACACTCTGTGTCATCGGCAAGCTGAAACATAATACAATAATCGAAGGCTATCCCTGCGCTTCCGATTGGGCTCATTTTACCGGGGATTGGAAGCTTACTCTTTTACGGCTCAGTGATTCCGCAACCATCCAAAATATTTCCTTTGCCGAAGATACCTGGATCCTATTCCGGAATGGCCGGTTGATGGCCGTGTTTCCAAAGGATACCGAGATCCAGGGACACCTCTGCCGGGGTGGGGGAGGCCCCAAGGGCATCACGACCAGCTTTTATCCCGATGGAAAACTTCAATCTTTTTTTGCCCCGAATGATGTGAAAATCGGCCCTATCGTGTGCCGAGGCAGTGTCATGCATCAGATTGTATTGCATGCAAACGGGTCACTCAAACAGGCTACCTTGGCCAATGAGCAGACCATCCATGGCG
>JAGOEH010000059.1 GCA_017997825.1 Candidatus Delongbacteria bacterium
GCCCCCGGGTCCACCCCCGAAGCCGCCACCGCCGGGTCCACCACCCCCAGGCCCCCTCCCGAAGCCACCACCCCCAGGCCCACTCCCGAAGCCGCCGCCGCCGGGACCACTGCCCCCGAGTCCGCCTCCGAAGCCACCGCCGGGTCCGCCGCCCCCGGGTCCACCCTCGGGACCTTCAGCCATACTAATCGAATTACTTTCAAATTTCAGTTTGAGCTTCTCACCGGTCGTTATTCTGAAAAGTTTGACCGGATTAAAACTCAGATTAAATGGAATTCCAAATTCCATTACTATCATATTACGATCATTTTTTACGGCAAACTGAATATCGTCGGATCGATTTTCATAAAGATTTACTAATCGGAGAACCTGTTTGTCGGATTGGATGATTTCCAGTTGCTGGATTCCCATCATCGCTTCTTCCGGAGGTCCTGTCTTGGAATTCTTGATCATCATTTCTCGATCAAGTTCCTGTTCCTCATCGGTATTCCTGGGTTCAATTTTTTTGCCGGGAATTCGAATCCCAATCTTCTCACCGGCTATGTTTTCCATCCATAGAGTGAATCCGGCCATCATCAGATTGAAGTTTTTGGATCGCGGACCTATCAGCGAGATATACAATAAGGTATCATTATTTTGATAATTGAGGGATAACTCGTGAGATTCAATATACTGTACGGCTTGAGTCCATTCATTTCGCTTCCCGTCGATCTCCAGCGGTTGATTTGTCCATACGGAAGAAACCTGGGCTTGTTTACATAGCATTAAAAATAATAATGAACAGATGGATGCCATACTCCACCATTGGAAACTTTTCATTATCGGGATCCTTGTTGAAGTTGAATTCAATTTTTATCATCCTCATGACGTGGGTTAAAATCGCAGTTTCATATTAGATGCGCCGGACAGGATAAAGTTTAAACGATTCTGAGTTTTTTTGAAAAAAAAAGAGTTTGTTGCATCCCGAAGACCTTTAAATTATATTATGATGAATGGAGAGCCGGCACCCGACAGGGATGACAGGGATCACATTCACTTTAAACCGTATTGACACCTTATTGTTTTATATGATTGTGGTGATCTATTAATGGAAAGAAACGACTATGAAGAGAACCGTAAAAAATACCTCTATCCTTCGACCCTGGCGATTTAAGCTGCACCGATATTGGGGAATCGGATTGGTTTTATTCGGATCGACAATGCTAACCCTGATCCTTTTTATCTATATGCGGAATCTGGATTATAGTCATCTCTATCATCAGTTCAGAACCGATGCGTCCATTCGTACCTCGATGATCCGGGATGTCATGAATGAAAATTATATGGATGTAACTGCGGTTCAAAGGTTTTATTATAGTTCAGTGATGATTGACCGGGCGGAATTCCGGGAATTTATCAATCCGCTTTTTCAACAGACTCAACGCTGGAATTATGGATTGGCTTGGTCACCCTGGGTAAAACACTCCCAACGCGCTGAGATGGAAAACGAGATTTCCGGATTGAATCAAGAGATTCACTCCTTTTGGGAATATGGACCGAATCGGGTGAAGATCCCTTTACCGATTAAAGAATTCTACCTTCCGATTTATTATATTGAGCCGATGGAAACTCGGAGTGAGCTGTTAGGATTCGATGAAGCATCGGACACTCTTCGTCTGAAATCGATTCTGGCAGCTCGGGACAGTAACCGGATTACAGCCACGGAGCGGATTAATCTGGCCGGTTCAGGGATTGAACAAACCGGGTTTCTGATGTGTGCTCCGATTTACATAAACAATTCCGATATCAGCAGTGTGAAAGCCCGGCAGGAAAACTTTCGTGGAATCTTGCTGGGTGCATTCAATTTCAAGAATTTGGTGGATCTATCCATCCAAGCTACCTCTTCCTTAGAATTGAATACCATTCTGTATGATCGTTCAGCTCCCAAATCCAGACAATTTCTTTATGAATGGAGTCCGATCCGGAGTATGATTATGGAAAAAAAGGATTGGATGGTGAATGATTCTATGCTGACTTATATAATGGATTTTCAGTTTGCCGAGCGGGTCTACCGGATTGAAATTACGGCTTCACGATTCTATGTCGACCAGCAGTTATCCGGAAACCATTACTATATTCTGATATTGGGACTGGTGTTGTCATTGGTAATGGCGGCCTATATTCACAACGTTTATCGGCATAGGCTGGAAGCCGAAGCTATGGTGGAAGATAAGGTCAGTCAATTGAAGAATGCGGAGTTAAGATTCCGGGCTGTTTTTGATCAGACCCTGCAGTTTATTGTTCTGTTGGATCTCCAGGGTTATATTTTAGCGATCAATCGGTCAAGTACGGATTTTATTGGTCTGGATGAATCATCTCTGATCGGGCGGAGGTTTTGTGAAACTCCATTCTGGTCTCATTCGCCGGAAATGCAGTTCAGGTTTAAAGAAGCCATGATTGAAGTTATGAAGGATCGGCTGATCCGTTTTGAAACGACTCATTTTTCAGCCGATCACCAACTCAACTGCTTTGACTTTTCGTTGAAGCCATTTAAAAATTCGCAGGGTGCGATTCTATTCTTGATTGGCGAATCCCGGGATATCAGCCAGATCAAATCCGTTCAATCTGCGCTGGCTGAGAGTGAGCAGACGGCCAGAGCACTGTTGAATGCATCCCGTGATGCGATTCTGATGCTGGATAGCGAGGGAAGAGTTTTAAGAGCCAATGAACAGGCCATGGTCCGGTTCAGTCAATTTGATTCCTTCCCTTTGATTGGTAGTCGTTTGGATGATTGGCCGGTAAAAGATGGATATTCCCAGTGGCGCTCTTCCCTTGACGAAGCCGTGAATACGGGAGGAGCGGTTTTTTATGAAATCCAATACCGGGATCGATGGTTGGAGAATACTATCTATCCAATTTTTGATTCATCAGGACAGGTTATGAAACTGGCCTTATACAGTCGGGACATTACCGCCCGTAAACTTGAGATGGAAGAGAAGCGGATTTTAGAGGAGAAACTGATCCGGTCGGAGAAGATGGAGGCCTTGGGTCGTCTGGCCGGAGGAGTAGCCCATGATTTGAATAATCTTTTGACTGGGATTGTCAGTTATCCCGATATGATTCTCCTGAAGGTACCGGCATCTCATCCCTTTGCCGATCCGTTGCGAATGATCAAACAGGCCGGGGAGAGGGCGGCGGCTATTATTCAGGATTTGTTGACTCTTTCCCGAAGAGGGGTGATCAAAAAAGAGGTTACCAACCTGAATAAGGTAGTCGAGAATTATATCCGCTCTCCGGAGTTTCAGAATCTTCAAAAACGGAATCCCGATATGCGATTGGAGACGGCTAACAGCCCTGATTTGTTCAATGTATTGTGTTCGGGCTATAATCTTTTCAAACTGATTATGAATCTGGTCGGTAATGCGGCCGAATCGATGCCCCAAGGCGGGCTGATCATGCTTACCACCCGGAACTGCTATCTGGATCAAACCATCATGGGATACGACACCATTCCCGAAGGCGAGTATGTGATGCTGGGAGTCAAGGACCAGGGCAGCGGAATAGCTCCGGAGGATATGAAGAAGATCTTTGAACCGTTTTATACCAAAAAAGTCATGGGAAGAAGCAGCGGAACCGGTCTGGGGATGTCGGTAATCTGGGGGATCATCAAGGATCACCAGGGATTCATCGATATCCAAAGCCAACTGGGTCAGGGAACCTTGATGCAGGTCTATTTCCCGATCTGCCGCCAGCCTGAGAAAACCAATACTCCGGTCGCAAACGACCAGTACCGGGGAAATCGTGAAACTATTCTGGTGGTTGATGATTCTCAAGAACAACGTTTGATTACAGGCAATATTCTGAAAGAACTGAACTACCGGGTGGCTATAGCCGGCAGTGGGGAAGAAGCTGTGGCTTATCTGGTAAATCATTCGGTCGAACTGGTCATTCTCGATATGATCATGGAACCGGGTATGGATGGATTGGAAACCTATCGTCAGATTCAGAAAATCATTCCGTCCCAAAAAGCCATCATCGTAAGCGGATATACGGAGACTGAGCGCGTCGAAGAGTTGAAACGTCTTGGAGTGCGTTTATACATCCAGAAACCTTATACCATTGAAAAATTGGGAATGGCCATTCGGGAAGTATTGAAGACGTAATGATCGATCCGGAAACGATATCCGCAGCCTGGTCAATCCAGGCTGCGGATCATCGATTTTAAGATCGGAATACTGACCGATCAGCGGTGCATAATAAAAAAGGCATACCCATAATAATCCGAATACCGGCGGTACATATCGATCTCTTCGGTCAGAGCGTCCAGCACCGGCCGGGCCGTTTCATCATTTTGGTATTTAATCCTCATTTCACCTATTTTTTTCTCCATGGGGATATAAAAATCATCCCACCAGGCTGAAGGATCCATCACGAAGCTATCCGCCGGATAATACCCGCAGTCTCGGATAATTTTCTGATTCTGCTCGATGGTCCGAATGTCGGGATAGATATGGTCCCACCAAGCCTGGATCTCGGCCGGGCGTTCCGGGGTTAACCAGACCGCTTCACTCAAAACCAGCCATCCATCAGGAGCTAACACCCGCTTCCATTCCCGTAATCCCTTCTCAAATCCGATGATGAAAATGCAGCTTTCCGCCCAAATCAGATCAAAATGAGATTCCGGAAACTCCAGATTAAGCATATCACCGATCCGCGCCTCGGCTCGGGATGAGTAACCGGCCTGGTGGAACTTTCGGTTGAGAATATCGACCGTGACGGGATTGGTATCGATCGAAAGGATGGAGGCTGGGGTAAGTTTACACAGCTCCAAGCTATGAATGCCGGATCCGCTTCCGATATCCAATACAGTGCGGATCGGTCGCTGGGGCTTCAAATGGTGAAATGCCCGCCGGGTGGACTCCAGTTGGCCCGGTCCCTGACGGGGTAAATCGTTAAATACTTCATAAAACAATGGATCCATGATGAATTCCTTTCATAGAATTATTAATTCAAGGCGTGATTGACCTTCGATCCGATCAATGTCGTGCCATGACTGATTGTTCCAGTCAGCCCAACATGATCATCGTTTCAGGTCGTATCGCAACCATCACGAAACGGAAACCAAAACAATCCATGTAAGAGGGTGTATCCGTTTCGAATCATCATAAAGAATGGTAGAAAGGAATCTCTCCCGCGATCTTACCAAGATGGCAGGAGGTTACATCACGGACATCCATCTCCTTGTTAAGGGGTTGATTGGCATTGAGGGATTCGGACAGGAGCCGAATCATTTCCGATTTAGGATACGGTTAATATTTCGAAAAGTTTCCTGAATTCTTAAAAAACATTCACCATTGATTCTTCCGATCCAAATGATTTTTCTGATCGACCGCCCCGCGATTTATCCGACATGGTTGATGGGTCGAACGGGGTGAGGTATAAATCGTGCTATTTATTAGTATAAACCGGGGAGGGAATGTATGAGAATCAGTTCATCCGATTACGGGATAAATCAATATTTCAATAGCCCCATATCCAAGACCTCGCAAGGAGAGGCAAAAACTTCCGAGGAAAAGATTTATACTACGGTAAAATCATCCGACAGGGTTCAGCTTGGAATTCAGAGTCAGCTTACCACCGAAGCTCTGTTCGGTATTGCTCCGAAAAACAATCGTGCCATTACCTTGGATGATCTCCGGACAGAAGGAATGCGGGTTTTGGAGGATGTAAGACAGGGGTTAGTGGATTATATGGTCCGGAGCGGGATCGATACGGATCGGCCATTCGAATTGGAAACCGATGGACAAGGGAATGTGGTGGTGGTATCGGATCATCCGGATAAGATAAAGATAGAGGAGTGGTTTGAGGATCATCCCGAACAAGCTAATCAGTTTCGCAAAGGCAGTAGCATGATGGAATTGGTGCGTGCGGGGGAGGAGTATTTATGGTTTTCTCGAGCGTATGCGATCGATCCGGAGAAAGCGGTTGCCGACTATGCCGAGTTGTTCAACAGTCATGAAAGCGCTGTAATCTTGTTTTCCGGAGATTCAACCGGAGTTCGATTCCGGCGTGAATGGAACGGTTAGGGAACAACGACCGGTTTTTCGATCCATTTTCCCACGCAGGACAGTAATTGATCTTGGGTCATCGGTTTGCTGATATAGTCGTCAAACCCGTGATTCATCATCTGTTGCCGATCCTCGGCCATGGCAAATGCCGTCTGGGCGATGATGATCAGTTCCGGGCGGAATGATTTGATCTGTTTAGCGGCTTCAATTCCGTTCATAATCGGCATTTTAATATCCATCATCACTAAACTGATATGGGGATTTCCCTGACAACATGCCACAGCTTCCTTCCCGTTTTTGGCGTGTAGAATGGTATAGTGTTTCTCGAGAAGAACCTGTTCAATATAGAAATAATTGGTTTCCTCATCTTCGGCCACCAGGATGAGTGGATTGGATCCGATGGGGGCCGGCTGTGGAAGAAATACCGGATGATAGGGAATCGTGAAGAAAAAGGTGGATCCCTCAGTGGGAGATGAAGTTACCCAGATTTTACCTCCCAACAGTTCAACATAAGCCTTTGAGATGGCCAGTCCTAAGCCGGTTCCTCCGTACTGGCGGGTCAGCGAGGTTTCGCCCTGCCGAAAACGATCGAATATGAAGGAATGAAACTCAGGCCGGATTCCTATACCGGTATCTCGGATAAAAAACTCCAGGGTATCGCCATGACGGTTATACCCATATTCAATGTATCCCTGATGGGTAAATTTAATGGCATTGCTGATCAGGTTGGAGAGAATCTGTTTGAGTTTGATGCGGTCGGTGGAAATAGTGGCTTCCTGATCGCTGAGTTCTTGTTTGAAGTATAGGTTCAGATTGGATTTGTCGGCATTCGGTTTGTAAAAGGAGAACAATTCCAACAGGATATTGTTGACATTGGTTGTTTCACTATTAATCTGCATCTGGCCGGTTTCGATCTTGGAAATATCCAGAATATCGTTGACAATGCTCAACAGCTGCTGACAGCTTTCGTTGATGATGGTGGTGTATTGGGTCCGCTTCTGTTCTGAAATATCCGGGGTGGTGAGAAGGTTGGCAAATCCGATGATGCCATTCATCGGAGTTCTGATCTCATGGGACATATTGCACAGGAAGGCTGATTTCAAGCGGTCACCCTCTTCGGCCTTTTCTTTGGCCCTGATCAGCTCCTCACGGTGGTTGAATTTTTCAATGATTTTCCATACCGTATCCATCATCAGGGTAATCTGATGATGGTCTGAATTAGTGTATTCACCGGATTTATCGGCGATTCCGATGATAGCCTTGATTTCATTATCAATAATCACCGGGAGAATCAGGGCATTGGAGATCGATTGATCATCCTGTAGGATATTAAGGTTTTTCTTTCGGATCGCTTTGCGTTCGGATATGGCTTCCCGGCACCAGTCCTTGCAGATATCCATGGGATGAATGATACAGGCCACCGGCTGATAGTCTTGATCCATTCGAATGGAAGAATGATGGAGAAGGATTTGGTTATTCTCCTGATAGGTGTAGATAAATCCGTAACGGCTTTCCGACAGCTTTAAGGCCTCATGGAGAACCATATTGATGAGGTCGTCGCTGGAGTCGGCTGAATACTGAGCGATTCGCAACAGGCTTTCCAACCGTTCATTGTTCTGTTTGACCAGTTGTTCGGCTTTTTTTTGGGGGGAGATATCCATAAAGGTGACGATGACCTGAAAAAAACGGTTGTTTTCATCAAAGAGGGGGATTGCATTGACCGTGACCCAAAGCACTTTATGACCTTTGGTTTTGCGCAGTCCCAGGGTGCGGTCGGAGAGAGGCTGCTGAGTCTGAATCACTTGATAAACCGGGTAGGATTCCGGCGGAAGCGCTTCCCCTTTTTCATCCAGCATAATCCATTCTTTGTCGAAGGTTCCCGGATCCCATTGTCCCGGATTGGTAATCCCCAGTAATTCATAAGCTTTCCGGTTCAGAAGGAGCAGATGGTTGTGGTTGTCATAAACCATGACCGCTGCCTGGATCTTTTGGATGAACATCCGGTATTTTTCTTCACTATGTTGGAATGCCGATTCAGTCTGCTTTCTGGAACTTATATCTTTAACGATACCAATAATTCCAATGATCTCTTCCTTTGAATTCCGGATGGTATTGATTGACATATCGGCCCACACGATCCGCCCGTCTTTGTTAATAAAACGCCGTTCCACACTGTATGGCGTTTTGTCTCCGCTGATGACAGACCGAAATTTGGATCGGGTATCCGCTTGGTCATCCGGGTGGATAAACTGAATCGCCGGCTGGCCGATCATCTCCTTGCGAGAATATCCGATTATCTCCTGAGTGTATTCATTGACTTGGATGATGATTCCTTTGATATCCAGGATGATGATGGAAATTCCGACTGAATTGAACAAGGAATCAATCAAGTAAGAATGAACCAGAGCCTCTTGTTCTTCGCTTTTTTTATGATCCTGGGGGATTGTGACGCTCTCCGTATCCATGATGTTCTCCTCGATCTGACGGGTCTATGATCGTTTCAAGCGGCTTGGCTTCAATCAAGCTGAAGAATTCAATCGGAACCGAATAGTCATCGTTAATATTTCACCGATAAAGCCCTACTATAATATTTAATTCCTTTTAAGCGGTATCACAAGTTTTTTTTTATCCTGAAAAAAACATAATCACCTATCATCTCTTCCCTTATCCATCAATTCATCCGGATCGGCTGTTACGGATTGAAATTCAATTTGCTAATGATTGGAACAGATTGATGGTAAATGCGTTCATGGTCGGTCATGAAGAAAACAGTTGACATTCGATGAGTAATCATTTTAATTAAAGAATGGGGATTATGGTTCATATCCGATTTTGCCACCCCTATAAGGTTGATCAATCCGGATTGAACCGGTTGGCCTGTTGGATTTTATCTCTTGTATGAATGGATGCGAGCGGATTAATACGCGGCATCATATTTTTATTGATGATGGATACCAAGTTAAAGACTGGGCTGAATAATCAAGCAAGAATCGAGCAAGGAGTTGTTTATGTCCCGATTTATTAAAATCATCATGATTACAGCATTAGCAATTGCAGTCCTTCTGATTGGACTGTTGATTACCCTCCGGATCATGTTTCCCAAGGAAAAGATCATGGCGATGGTATTGCCGGTGATATCCAAGACCTTAAATCGGGACGTGGTCATCCGGGATGTGGGTTTTTCTGTTTTTCCCGATTTGGCGGTACAGCTTGAGAAGCTTCAGATTGCCAATGATACTGCTGTTGGTTTTTCCCGGGATATCCCATGGTTGAAGCTGGAGAATTTCAGATTGGAATTGAGTTGGAAGAGTTTATTGAAACGTCAATTAGTGATCAATGAAATCCGGCTGGATCAACAGGAATTATGGATTGAAGTTAATTCGGAGGGCCGCTATAATTTTGAGAGTCTGGGCGGGATATCCGAATCACCTGATCCGGCTTTGGAGAGCGATACGCTTGACGCACCGGCCATGCCGGCCGGGATAACCCTGAATCTGAAATCACTGAGCATCAATCAAGGAAAGATCGTTTACAGCGATCATGCCCTCGATCAAACCGTAGTGCTGGGTGATATCAATCAGCAAACCTCATTGGTCAGTGATGCCGATTTTAATGATATCCGGTTGAACGGAACCATGACAATCCGCCAGGTTCGGGTTGACGATCGAACGATTCCCAAAGAGATTCCGGAGCTTCAGCTTTCCCTGGACCATGAGATTCATATCAACCTGACAGCCGGGCAGATTGAACTGACGAGAATCAGAGCGTCGCTTCAGAAATTTTATGTTGATCTTAAGGGGATGGTCAACGATTATCACAGTCTTCCTCACTATGATCTGACGATTGAAACCGATACCTTTCTGCTGGATGATATCATTCACGAGATTCCGCCATCACTTTATCCGAATATAGCCAAAATCAAGGCCGGCGGGAGATTTGGTCTGAATGCCCGGATCTCGGGAGTGATCGACAGCCTGAATCCCGAGCGTTTACCTGCAATCCAGGGGACTCTTTTTGTGGATGATGGATCGATTCGTTATCAGGGATTTGAGAAAGGGATCGATGATCTGGATTTAAGGATGGTTTTCACGGATGATGAGATTAATCTCAATGATTTGCGGATCCGCTCCGGTGCTGATTCGATTCGTTTTCATTTCCGGCTTTCTCATTTCAATGCCCCGCTGATCGATGGTGAATTGGCCGCCGAGATTAACCTGGACCAATTGAAGACAATGATGCCGATGCCTCAGGAATTTGATCTGCAGGGCCGGATTAGTTCCCAATTGCGGATCGTCGGCCAAGTGGATACTCTTGATTATCAAAAACTGAATGTGAACGGGAAAACCCTGCTTCGGGGCATTCGAGTCCAAACCCCGGAATTGCCGGCTCCTTTGACGATGGAGGCCGAAGCCTCATTCAGCAATGCATTGATTCAAATCAAGCCGCTTACCATTCAATTGGGATCCTCGGATATGCGGCTTGACCTGTCAATCCGGGATTTTCTGCCGGTTTTGACTTCACGTCAGCCGGATCCCCACCGCCCGATCATGGTCAGCGGTAATTTGACCTCAAGCCGTCTCGATCTGGATCAGATTATGAATCACTGGATCGAAATCGATACCCTCCCTCCAGCCGATTCCGATTCCCTGAACCTGGATCTGGATCAACCCTTTCCCGAGCTGGAGATCATGCCACTGAATCTGGATTTTAAAATGAATTGCCGACAGATACGGTATTTCAATCTGGATTGTACAGATTTCAAAGCTTGGGTGACATTTCGCAACCAGCGTTTGAATCAGAATGCCTCTGCCCGGTTATACCAGGGCACACTGACTCAGGATTTTGAGATGACCTTCGGAACGGATCGTTTGCTGGGATTTCAGATGGGACTGATCACCCATCAGGTAGAAGCCAACGATTTTATTTCGCGTTTGAATGATCTTGCTCCGACCGATCTGAAGCTTTTCAGACAATTGCGGAATACGGACAGTGTTCTGTATGGAAAGAGCGATATTCAAGCCCGATTTGAAACTGAGGGACGTACATTACGGGAAATCAGACGTAATCTGGTCGGGCGTTGTCGAATCGATGTTCGGCAAGGCCGGATCGAAAAGAATCGTCTGATGGAATCGATTTTTTCGGCAGCCGGGAAAGTCGATGAACTTTTGGTCAAGACCGGGTATGACAAGATGCTTTTCACGCCATCCCGCATGGAATTCCGGGATATGTTCTCTGAGCTGTTGATACAGGATGAAAAAGTGATCCTGGATGAATTCAGAACCTCGAGCGGGCAGGGGGATTGGCGTCTGACCGGATATGCGACCTTCGACGGCGGTATCGATTTGACCGTCGCCGCTAAGCTGAGTTCAGAGTATTCAAAACGTTTGACCGGTCTTGAAAGCCGCGGAAAACAGGGGCTTCAGCAATTGCTGCAATCGGTCGGTGCCGAAAAAGTTTCAGGCTTGACGGACCGGATCGGGATTCCTAAAGACAGGAATGGCCGGGTGACCATTAATATTGGAATTACAGGGGATACGGAACGAATGAAGGGGGAGTGGAGAGGATTCGGCAGCCCGGATGATGGATCGGCACCCGCTGCGACATCGGGTACGGCTGCCGTGACGGACAGTCTGAAACAGACGGCCGCTCAAACCATCAATGCGGCTCAGGACTCGCTCCAGAAACGATTGGAAGTGGAAAAGAAAAAACAGGAAGAGGCAGCCCGGAAAAAACTGGAAGACGAAAAGAAAAAAATCCAGGAGCAACTCAAGAAACGGTTTAAATTCTAATTCCGGCCTGTCGCCGGTCGGTATCTTGTTTTGAGGACCGGGACTAATGGGCGATCAGGAATTGATTGTTAGCATGGTCTGGATTTTGTCGGCCAGTTCATTGAGGGTAAAGGGTTTTTGGATGAATCCGACCCGGCCTCCGGATGAGAATACTGATGCCATGTCTTGAGCATAATATCCGCTGGAGATGATTATCCGAGCTGAGGGATTGATTCTGATCAATTCATGATAGGTCTGTTCTCCATCCATTTGGGGCATGGTTAGATCCAGTATCACCAGATCGATGCTGCCGGATTGTTCCTGATAGATAGTAACGGCTTCACATCCCCCAGAGACGGTAATGGCCTCATAGTCCAGTCGTTCCAGCATCATTTTCCCGATCATTCGGATCGATTCTTCATCATCGACCAGCATGATCCGGGTTTTAACCGGGTTACCGCGTTCATCCATATTAAGCTCGCTTTACTGGTTTGAAGGTTGATCGTCGGCCGATGGAAACAATAGGGTAAAGGAAGAGCCTTCGCCCGGTCGGCTGCTGATTTGAATGATCCCGCGATGGCTTCGAACGATTCCAATTACGGCGGCCATTCCTAATCCACGGCCGGTAAATTTGGTGGAAAAGAAGGGTTCGTAAATCCGGCGGATGGTTTCCTGGTTCATTCCGCAGCCGGTATCAAGAACTTCAAGTTTAAGATAGAAATGAGCATCCGTGATCGGATGAAATGAGGAATCTTCGATCGGAGGGAGTGGTCCGGGAACGATCCCGGTGCTGATGGTTATGATTCCGGCTTCGTTTTCAAGGGCTTCCGAGGCATTGGTCGTCAGATTCATGATCACCTGGCGCATCTGAGTGGCATCCCCTGCTATGGCCGGGGCCTCCTCATCCAGATCCAGGTGAAGCATGGCATTCAAAGTGATCGATTTTTTCAGGATGGGAATCATATCGTCAATCAGCCGGTTCAAATCGATCCGTTCCGTTTGAAATTTTCCCCTGCCGGAATAAGCCAGCATTTGGCGGCTGATATCGGCAGCATGGTTGGCAGCCTTTTCTATTTCACGGAGATGGCTGATAACGGGAGAATCCGGAGGCAGCTTCATTCTGGCCAAATCAATATATCCCATGATGCCCATCAGAATATTGTTGAAATCATGGGCCATACCCCCCGACAGGATTCCCAGACTCTCCAGCTTTTGAACATGCAGGATCCTGCGTTCCATTTCCAGCCGATCCGCTTCGGCCTTTTTCCGCTCTGTTATGTCCGATACAATTCCCTCAATATGGGTTAATTCTCCCGCCTGATTTTTAACAAAGTAATTTTTTTGCAGCAGCCAACGTTTGACACCTGATTTATCAAAGATTTGATACTCAAAGGTATCCGGTGCCTGATCGTGTATAATCATAGCCCATTTCTGCTGAAAATAATCCTGGAATTCCGGAGTGAACAATGCCTTCAACAGGCCCGGATCCCGATAAAAATCCTCCGGCTCATAGCCGCATATCGATTGACAGGCCGGACTGATATAGTCATAGCGTCCGGTCTGCAACGAGAGACGAAATATCATGTCCCTGGCGTTTTCAACCAACCTCCGGTATTTACTTTCACTCTCTCGTAAGGCGTCTTCGGCTAAAATCCGTTTTTGGAGATTCTGCCAATCCCTAAGGGTTCGTTCAACAATCCGGGGCATCTCGCGGAATGTGGTTTCCGATTTGGTCAGGTAATCCATGGCCCCCGATTTGATGAGACTGACCGCCGTTTCTTCATCCCCGCATCCGGTAATGATCAGCACCGGCCATTCCATGGCCTGAATGCTTCCTTTCAATAGTTCACCGGCCTGACCATCCGGGAGATTTAAATCGGTAATAATTAAATCCGGCGTGAACCGCTTGATCTGAAAACGGAATTGCTGTATTGTGTTGACAATATAAATCTGATAAAGCTGATTGGAACTGCTCAGATTCCGGCTGATGGCTTCGGCGTGAGCATCATCATCCTCAATGAGTAAGATGGAGATCGGAGCCGACGATTCGATCATGGGGATCCTTTTGGGGGATATTGATTCCATGCCAGCCAGTAATGCCCCAGCGAGTTCAATAGCCGGGTGAACTGATCGGAATCCAGCGGTTTTACAAGATAACTGTTGACATAATGGGAATAGGCTTGCTGCATGTCCGTCTCGGCATGGGATGTGGTCAGAACAATGATTGGAATCGCACTGATGCGGGGATCGGATTTAATCCGTTCCAATACCTCCTGCCCGTCAATTTTGGGCAGACGCAGATCCAGCAGGATTAAATGCGGCATCGGACTGGCGGCCGGATCCTGATAGGCTCCCCTTCGGAAAAGATAATCGATGGCTTGCTGTCCATCCGACAAATGGATGATACGATGTATCAATCGATGATGGGCCAGATTCCGCATAATGATCTCCGCATGAGCCGGATCATCTTCGATGTAAAGGATTGTCAACGGGGGAAGGATATTCATCGTCATTTCCATGTTAAAATAATCGTGGTTGAGATTACCGATCGATCAATCCCGATGGTGCCGTTCGATTGATCCCATTTGTCGGCGTATCGGCGTTTTGAACAACCGATAACCTTAAAGTAACCGTCAAAGGCGACGACTGCCGATCCGGTTATGCTTTTTGATCCATGAATTATTCGATTTGATGAAAACTCTTACCTTCAATTATAATCAATTCTTCTCACTTTGGCAACTGAAATTTTCAACTCGGAATGACCGGCTTGTCTGACGATTTGTGCCTAAGATGATCGGGAAAAGCCTCCATCCGGCGTCTCCATTTTGGATGATCCGTTTCCACCTTGATTCTCCAGTCGGGTATGGGGCAGAGTAAAAAAGAAGGTCGCTCCCTGGTTTTTTCCGGCGGATTCAATCCAGATCCTTCCCTGATGAACATCAATGATTCGTTTGACCAGACTCAATCCAATACCGGTTCCCTCAATCTGTGAATCAAGTTTTTCGAATAATCCGAATAACCTGTGATGATATCGGGGATCGATACCGCTTCCGTTGTCTCGAACAAAGAGAATGATCTGTTGATCGATAATCTGATGGCCGATTTCAACCTGGGGATGGGATTGTCCTCCCATAAATTTGACGGAATTGTCAATCAAATTCTGATACAATTGTATCAAACGGGATGGATTGCCGAATAGAATCAGGGGTGTTGGATCAATCAGGATTTCAACCTGCTTATCTTTGATACGGCCTGCCACCAGAGCGATCGCATTCTGGACTATCGAGACCAGCGATAGCTCTTGATAGGGGTTTTCCTTGAATCCTATTCGTGATAATTCCAGCAATCGTCCCATTTTATCGGCGGCATTCTGGATATAGCCAATGTCTTTACCGATTGCCTGGTTATCCTGTTTTTCATAATCCTCTTTTAAATATCCTGAAAAGGCTTTGATGGTGACCAACGGGCTTTTCAAATCATGAGACACGCTATAGATAAAGCGGGTTAATTCTTCATTTTTCTGACGTAGTTCCTCTTGCTGATTGTGACGATCGGTGATATCTTCGAATACGGTGGCGAATCGTCGATCGCGGAGGGATACGACGGAAATGGAAAAATATCTACCCATGGACTGGTTAAAGGTTTCAAAACGCATCGGAACTCCGGTCACGACAACCCTTCCGTATTCTTTCAGATAGGGAGCGGTCGAAGTCTTATACGCTTCCGTGGCCGATTTTCCTTTGACGCTTTCGGCTGAAAGTCCGGTATGGATTGCATACGCTGGATTGACATCGATAATACGGTAGTTCACAATCTGATCTTGGTGATCATAGACCAGCTCATGCAATGCTATTCCTTCCATGCTGTTTTCGAATAGACTTTTAAATTTTTCTTCACTTTCCAGCAAGGCCTTCTCTATCTGTTTTCGTTGGGTGATATCCTCGATATACCCTTCGATGGATGAGTTGGACGGAGAGCTGCTATCCACCCAGCGGCATCGATCCCATAACCAGCGGATTTCTCCATCCCGGTGTCGAATAGGATATTCCTGTTCGATTATCGGTTAATGGGGATTGAGTTCAAGGAATTTTTTCCACGCAAAACTCCGGTATTCGGGCAGAATCAATTCCTTGAAAAACAAGGCTCGATTAGTGAGATGTTGATTTACATCATAGCCGGTGATCTTTTCAAACCCGCGGCTTAGATAGAGGATGGTTCGGTCCTGATCATTTTTACACTGGTAGGAAATTCCCGGTAGGTTGTCCAGATAGTGGGCATAATTCCTGGTTTTCGCTTTGATGATTTCCTGGGTGGTTTTCTGCTCGCTTGCCAGAGCATTCATCATCAGTAGTGACAGATTGAACGTGATTGCCATGAATGCGATCGACAAGCGGGATATCGATTCTGCCGGCTGGCCGGTATGCCCTATGCTGATCATGGTCAGCAGCATGATGAAGATACTGATAAACAAGGTCATGCTTTCTCTCAGGCTGAACCGAATCGTGATCCAGGTCAAGGGAATGATCAGTATGAATCCCATTCCCTGGATCGGGATTTTTCCGGATGAAATGGCACTGTATGAGATGAGAATCGTGATGATGGAGACCAATCCGAGCTTGATCCGATGCTTTCGGGGGATCGGAGGATAGGTTTTTAACCAGGCCAACCATAGGGGAGCATAGATTAAATTCCCGCACATATCGTTCAGGTACCATTGACGGCTGAATGGCCATAATTGATCCGAGGCTATTCGATTGGATGCCCATAATGACAAACTGGAACCCGGAGCGGTTATCAAGGGCATCAGAATGATTCCAAACAGAATGAAATAGGCGGTATTCCTTAATGTACCCAGAGGCGGGAACTGGGGGGCGTATTTCCGAATCAGGAACCCTGCCATGGCGGGGGCGGCTGAATTGACAAGGGCCATTCCGATCGACGCCGGCCAACTGATTTGCCACATCAGGAGGGTTACTGTAAAAATACCTAGGCAATTGCCCGGAATACTAGCCCATCCCCGCAGCATGGCATAGACCAGTACCAGGGCTTCCGCCTGCCAGACCATCATCGGCGAGTCATTCTGCAAATCAAACAATTCCCAATTCAGGTAAGTGATCAGCCAGAACAAGGCTGCAATAATCATGCTCTCCATCCCATAAGATTTCATGGAGAGAGGTCGGTTGAACCGATCGGTCAACCATGGATGTATCATCATATCGATGGATTTATTTTGTGTGATAAGCATCAAACACTCTCATCTTCCCAATCCATTCAATAAATTAGGGGTTGTCAGTAATGATGGCATGATTATCAATGGTCAATCTGAATAATAATTGGTTTTATGGTTTTTGTCAATACAAAAACTCTGATGCCGATTTCCCTGATGAAGAGAATAAAAAATAATTGACAAAATAAAATTTATCGATCATCTGATCAGCTCTAAAACGTTTAGCTATGAAATGGCTGCCGGTTTTCGGCCGATCGAAAATCTGAATCTTGGATTATCCTGCCTTCGTGATTGGCTGGATGATCAAGTCGGTTGTCCGATTGAAGCCGCAGGGTATGATCC
>JAGOEH010000283.1 GCA_017997825.1 Candidatus Delongbacteria bacterium
GAAACCGGACACTACAAAACCCGGCTGAGTATGGATATCGCTCAATCATCCGTGACCTATGACCCGGTGATCGGGACCTCCGGTGGGATCCAGTTCCTGTTTTCCGATATGCTGGGCAACACGCAGTATTATTGTCTGATCGGTAATACCGCCCGCACCAAGGATGAGATTCTGAAGAATTTCAATCTGGGATTCACCTATGTCAATCTGAAGAGCCGTCTCAATTATGGGTTCGGGGCCTATCATTTGGCCGATTATTATTCGTACGGATACTCGTATGATGAGACCTATTTCGAGCGCAAGTACGGGGTTTTGGGTCTGATCAGTTATCCGCTCAATCGCTTCGAGCGGCTGGAGTTCTCCTGTTATCTGAAAAACGCCACCCGGGACTGGTATCAGCAGTACATCTTTGATAAGGCTCTGTTGGGCGAACAGATTGTTTCGTATGTGATCGATCGCTCCATGTGGGGCGTGGTCGCCCCGCTGGACGGCTATCGGGTTCGCCTAACCCTGGGATTGAGCGAGAATGTTACGGAACGCCGAATGCACTATCTACTGCTGCTGCTGGATGCCCGTTATTACTACCGGTTGGCTTACCAATCCTGCTGGGCGTCCCGCATCCAACTGGGGTATTCCTCCGGACAACAGCCCCACCTGTTCTGGCTGGGAGGAAGCTGGTCTCTGAGAGGATACGACCATTTCGATTTCATCGGCCGAAAGCTGATCCAGTTCAATAATGAACTCCGATTCCCTTTTATTCAGTATATCGGGATCTTTACCCCCCTGGCGGCGCTCAGTTTCAATCAGATCGAAGGCGCCCTCTTCATGGATGTCGGAAATGCCTGGTCCGATCAGTTTGACCATTTCTACGGCGATTTCGGAATGGGAATGCGGCTCAACCTCTGGAACGCTCTTTGCCTGCGGCTCGATTTCGCCAAAACCACCGATTTCAAACGAATTTCTCATGCCACCAAAATCCAGTTCTTCTTCGGTTGGAGTTATTGATGATGAAATCATTCCCTTGTTCGATCATCATAACCGCTTTACTGGTCATCATGTTATCGCCAGGCTGTTCCAAAAAAGGGGTCTATGACTATTCCTCCCCCTTCCTTCCCTCCCTTAATACCGGCTTACAGCCTCCCCTGCGCTGCCTGTGGAAAACTCGTCTTCCCTCCGCCGTCACCATTCAACCCCAGCTTATCGACCATTTCCTGATCGTTCCGGACGGGTATAAACAGATGGAATTTATCGATCCGGCCCAAGGAAAGGTCTTCCACAAGCTGAAACTCGGCGGAACGATCTGTCATCCGATCCTGATTACCGATGATATGGCGGTCATAGCCGTCAGTAAGACCCTGAAAAGCAACCTGACAGTCTATCAACTGCGGCAAAACAAGACCCTGTTCAAGGGCAGAATCCGCAAAGAGATCAGTTCCATGTTTGCGGTCGACAGTATGGCCTACATTCAGGATGATAAAAATTATCTTCACCGGCTCGATCTGAAGCGGTTCACCCTGACCCGGGGGAATCAATGGCCGGGCCGGATCATCGCTCCTCCGATCATTCGGGACAATCGGGTTTATGGGCTGACGGAAAACGGATTTGTCATCATCTGGGATCCGATCACTCAGCGCATCATTCGGCAGCAGGAACTCCGACAATTTTTCAGGCATCCGATCCTGGTCCATGAAAACCGGTTGTGGGTGTTCGATTTAAAGGGCGGCATCCATATTCTGGAACCGGATTCCCTGCAGGTGATCCGGCGGGATACCCTGCCGTTTCCCCCGGCCATCGCTCCCATAGCAGATGGGGATCGGATCATGCTGGTTCTGGATGATCATTCAGTCATGTCCTATACCGATCAAACCATCCGGCATCACCATCAATTCCCGGAACGAATCAGTTCCATTCAGGCCGTGGATTCATCCTGGCTGATTTCGACACTCAGCGGAAAAATTCAGCTATGGGACAATGCCATTCAAAATCTGATCTGGGAAACGCATACCACCGGGATGATCGCTACGGCTCCCTTGAGGCGATCCTCCCGGATCTTTTTCTTTACCTCGGATCGGAACGCATTCTGCTATGGATCAGAATGAATTTGGTATTGACTTTTGGGTAGGAAAGTAATAAGTTTAGGGATGATGAATCAGGATGAACTCTATATGAAACGAGCCTTGAAACTGGCCCGGCGCGGATACGGCACAGTCAGTCCCAATCCGATGGTAGGAGCGGTGCTGGTCAAGGATCAGCGGATTATTGGAGAAGGATACCATCGGGCCGCCGGCCGGCCGCATGCCGAATGTGAGGCCTTGAGCCGGTGCCGGGAGGATCCGCGGGAATCCGATCTGTATGTCAATCTGGAGCCGTGCGCTCATACCGGGCGGACGCCCCCCTGCACCCAGGCCATTATCCGGGCCGGGATCAAGCGGGTTATTATCGCCGGCCGGGATCCCAATCCCCAGGTCAACGGCAAGGGTGTCGCTCAGCTCCGGCAGGCCGGGATTGAGGTTACCGAGGGGGTTTTGGAAAAAGCGGCCACCCGTCTCAACGAATTTTTTTTTCATCATATAAAAACCCAGCGTCCCTTTTGCGCCCTCAAACTGGCTCTGACTCTGGACGGAAAAACCGCCGATCGGTGGGGAGGTTCAAAATGGATCACCCATCCCCTGGCCCGGCGTCATGTCCACCATCTGCGGGCCGGTTATGATGCGGTGTTGACCGGCGCCCAAACCGTTCGGGCCGACGATCCGGAATTGACCGTCCGCCTGGTCCGCGGCCGAAATCCCTATCGGGTGGTGGTTTCCAGCCAAAGCCATCTGGATTCCCACGCCAAAATCGTACAAAACAACCAGGATCGCAAGACCATTCTGCTGACAACCGCCGAGATCCCTGTGCCCACGTCGGCCTATGAGGTGATCCGTATTTCCTCCCCCACCCATTCCCTGACACCGGAGCAGATGCTGGACGTTCTGGCCGAACGCGGATTTACCTCGGTCTTGATCGAAGCCGGTCATACCCTGAGTGCCCAGTTTCTGAACAGCAACCTGCTGCAGCGGATCTACCTGTTTTACGGGCCTAAAATCCTGGGTCCGGGACAGACCCCATTTGAATCGATTTCTCCCCGACCCATCGATAAGGCCATCGAGATTTTTCCATTATCGTTCCGGCATTTCGGCGATACCATGATGATCGAAGGAGAACCGGCCTGATATGTTTACCGGAATTATCGAATCGATCGGCATCATCCGCCGCAAAACCATTCAGCCGGCCTGTATCCATTATGGGTGTGAAAGCCGGATCATTACCGATCAGTCCCGTATCGGCGATAGCATCAGCGTCAACGGGGTCTGCCAAACCATTACCGAAATCCGGGATTCCCTCTTTTTTTTCCAGACCATCCAGGACACTCTCCATCAGACAACCCTGGGAGAATTGCAGCCCGGAAACCGGGTCAATCTGGAACCGGCCGCTACCCCGACCACCCGTCTGGGAGGTCATTGGGTCAACGGCCATATTGATCTGACGCTGCCGATCCGAAAAATTGAAATCCAGCAACCGGCTTATCTGCTGCTGGATATACCGGAATCCCATATCGCTTATTGTGTTCCCAAAGGTTCGATCACTCTGGACGGTATCGGATTGACCAT
>JAGOEH010000060.1 GCA_017997825.1 Candidatus Delongbacteria bacterium
TATTGTAACCGAGATTATGTACCAATCGGCCAAACGAGCTCAACTCGATCAGGATCCCCAAACCCTCAAAGCCATGGAGGAAGCCCAGAAAGCCATCCTGGTCCAGCGGCTGCTCCAGGATAAAATAGGACAACAGCTCCAATCCATCAAACCGGATGATATTCAGCTGTACTATCAGGCTCAAAAATCCCGCTATCAGGATCCGAAAACCGGACAGACTCCTCCGTTTGAACAGATCCAACACCAGGTTGTCCAGGATTACATGAGCGAAAAACAGACCATTCTCTATCAGAACTATATCCAACAACTGATCCAGTCCCAACAGGTCAGAATTTATCACAACAAACTCTAATCCCGGAGGAATTTTGCTTGGTTAAAGCCATACTTACCTTGAGCATCGTTTTAAGCCTGATCACCACCGGATTGATTCAGGCCGATGTCAAACTTCAGACATCCCTTGATCGATCAATCATAACCATCGGTGATATTGTTAGTTATAAGGTAAAGCTCATCTATACCGATTCGATCACCATTCAGCCTCCCGAACTGGCCTCCAATCTGGGACAGTTCGAGATCAAAGACTTCCTCAACCCCAATCCCTTTCAGAACGATCAGAACGAGTGGGTCAAAGAGTATGAATACCGCATCACAGCTTTCTTTGTGGGTGATTTTATCATTCCTCCGCTCCGTTTCTTCTATACCGACCGGCAGGGCCAAATGCACGAACTGAAGAGTTCCGAACAACGGTTGGAGGTAAAAAGCCTCATCACGGCCGAGGATCAGGATATTAAGGATATCAAAGAACCAATGGCAATCCCGTACAATTACAAACCCTTGATTATCGTCGGCCTCCTGGTTTTACTACTGATCGGGGGATTGTTATGGTACCAACTCTATTACCGGAAACGGGGGGGGATTAATCCGGAACTGGAACCGGAAGAGACCTTGTCGCCCGAGGAGGAAGCCTATCGGGATCTGGCTGAGATTCGCGAAACGTATCTGGAAGACGACAACCACTGTAAGGAGTTCTATATCCGCATATCCTATCTGATCCGACGGCTGATTGAGCGAAAGTACCGGATCAACGCACTGGAAGAGATCACGCCGCATATCCTGGATGCCGTTCGAAATCAGGGTTATCTGAATCAAGACACCCAGGTATTCTTGCGTGATTTACTCGACGAAAGTGATTTGGTCAAATTTGCCAAATTCTTCCAGGCCCGTGCCCACCGGCAGACGATCGCAGACAAAGTCGGGCAATTCATCGCGATGATCGAAGTCACCCTTTCTCCATCCGTTCCGATGGAATCCTCTCCATCACCCGCGGCGGTAGAATATCAACCGGACACCATAGCCGAATCGCCTGCTAATAAGGACATGAGGAGCGTGCCGAATGAATCTTGAATTCCAATTTCCCCCGGCATTTGCTCTTTTACTCGTCATTCCCCTGATCATCTATTTTTATTATTTTTATCAGACGTCCCGCAGCAGCAGTATCCGCTATTCCGACATCAACCGGATCAAGCCGCTGATCCGTTATTCCCGGCGCCTGAAATGGCGACACAGCATAATCTTTTTGCGTGCCGTCGTCCTGGCCCTGCTGATTACCGCCCTGGCCCGTCCCCGTTCCGGATTGCAGCAATCCCAGATCGTTACCGATGGAATTGACATTGTCCTGGCCATGGATGTGTCGACCTCGATGAAGGCGGTCGATTTTAAGCCCAAAAACAGGCTGGAGGCATCCAAGATGGTAGCCGAGGAGTTCATCCGAGGTCGGACCAATGATCGGATCGGGCTGGTAGTGTTTGCCGGGGAAAGTTTCACCCAGTGTCCTTTGACTTTGGACTATGGTGTTCTGATATCTTTTTTAGACCGCCTGGATTTCGGTTTTATCGAAGACGGGACCGCCATCGGTCTCGGCCTGGCTACCGGCCTCAATCGACTTAAAACCAGCAAAGCCAAGAGCAAGATCATCATTTTGCTGACCGACGGCCGTAACAACACCGGAACCATTGATCCGATCACCGCCGCCCAACTGGCGCAAACCCTGGGTATCCGCGTCTATACCATCGGAGTCGGATCGATCGGCAATGCCATGTATCCCGTTGACGATCCTCTATTCGGGACCCGCTATGTCCCCATGCCGATCGATCTGGATGAACCGATGCTCAAGGAGATCGCCATGCTGACCGGGGGCCAATATTTCCGGGCGACCGATACCCAGAAACTTAAAGAGATCTATCAGGCCATCGGCCAGATGGAAAAAACCAAGGTCGAAGTCAAAAACTATATGAAGTATACCGAACTGGCTCATTATCTGGTCATCCTGGCCGCAGTTCTTCTGCTGCTCGAAATCCTGCTCAACCATACCCTATTCCGTAAAATCCCATAACGGAGCCTGTCATGATTCGATTTTTATACCCTCATCTTCTGTATGCACTACTAATTATTCCTTTGCTGATCATCCTCTATTCACGCTTGGTCAACCTCAAAAAAAAGGTGCTACGCCGGTTCGCCCACGACGAGATTCTGAACAAAATAACACCCTATCTCAGCTTCAAGCGGCAGTATCTCAAATTCAGTCTGATCCTGCTGAGCATCCTGTTCATGATTTTAGCCGTTGCCCGGCCCCAGTTCGGCACCCGGATGGAAGTCGTCAAACGCAAGGGCATCGATCTGATCATTGCTCTGGATATTTCATCGAGTATGCTGGCCGAAGACATTTCCCCCAACCGCCTGATCCGGGCCAAGATGGAGATCGATCAGATTATCGATCAATTGAAGGGAGACCGGATTGGACTCGTTATTTTTTCCGGGGTATCCTTTGTCCAGTGTCCACTGACCCTCGACTATTCGGCGGCCAAGATGATGCTGGATATCATCCACCCCGATCTGATCCAGTCACCCGGAACCAATATCGGTGACGCCATTCAAATGGCTCAGAAATCCTTCGGTCAGGATGATCAAAAGTCAAAAGTACTTTTGTTGATCTCAGATGGGGAGGATCATCAGGGAGAGATCAAAAAGACTGCCGAAGAGGCATCCGCCAACGGTATCCGCATTTTTACCGTCGGAATCGGTTCCCCCGAAGGCGTTCCCATTCCCCAGTTCGACGCCTCCGGCAACCGGATCGGTTATAAAAAAGATCGAACCGGAACCATCATTGTCAGCAAACTGGATGAGAGCATACTGGAACAGATCGCGCTCCTGACCAATGGAAAATACTACCAGGCCACCCCATCCAACTCCGAGATTCATAAAATATTCGAAGAGATCGACAAAATGGATAAGAAAGAATTTGATGCCCGAAAATTCTCTCAATACGAGGAACGCTACTATATTCCCCTGGCTTTCAGCCTGCTATTTCTCATCGCCGAATCGATCATCCCCGATCGAAAACGAAAGAAACAAATCTGGAAGGGGAGATTTGAATTATGAAATCCATCGCAATTCTAACAGGCTTCGGCCTGATCATACCCGGTATCTTCATCGCCTCCCAGGCCGATAGTGTCTACAAAAATGTCAAGGAAGGAAACCGGAAATATAAAGAACAACAATACAGCGAAGCACTCAATAAGTACACCAATGCCGATCTGGACGCCCCGGAAAATCCCATCGTCAAGTTCAACCTCGGCAGCGCCCTCTATAAACAGGAAAAATATGAGAAAGCCATAGAGACCAACCAGACCGCTCTGGCCAAAACCCAAGATAAGCTTTTCAAATCCAAATTTCACTACAACACCGGCAACGCTTATTACCGGCTGAATGATTACCAGAAAGCCATCGATTCATATACCAAAGCCCTGGAACTGAATCCGGACGATCAGGATGCCAAATTCAACCTGGAGTTTGTCAGAAATAAAATCAAGGATCAATCACAACCCCAACAACAGCAACAGCAACAACAGCAGCAACAGCAACAACAGCAGCAACAGCAACAACAACAGCAACAGCAACAGCAGCAGCAACAACAACAACAGCAGCAACAACAACAGCAGCAGCAGCAGAATGAACTCAACCAACAAAAAGCGGAGATGATGCTGAAAGCGCTGGAGGACCAGGAAAAGAAGAATCTAAAAAAGATGAAGGTGCCGGTCAGTGGAAAAGCGCACCCGGAAAAGGATTGGTAAGATGAAGCGATGGATGGTATTGTTTCTTTGCTGGTTCAGCCTCAGCCTGGCCGATATAAATGTTGAGCTGACAGCCAGCCGCGATGAATTGTCTCAAGGGGAGCAGTTCCAGCTCAATCTAACCGTTACTTCATCAGGCGGCCGATTAGGTGATTTTACCCCCCAGATTCAGGGGATAGAGAATTTCCAGGTTCTTGGGCAATCCTCCAGCACCAATCTATCCATTATCAATGGAAAGCAATCGTTGAGCAAGAGCCTGATCTATCTGGTGGCGGCACCGAATTCCGGGGAATTCAAATTGGGTCCGGCCACCATCGCGATCTCCGGCGAGACGCATCAGAGCAACATTTTGAATATAAAAGTTCAAAAAGGGACAGCCGGATCACCCTCGGCTTCATCAGGTTCATCCGCTCAGGGCAGCTCCAAAACCAATGACGATATCTATTTGCAGATGGAGCCTGAAAAGCGGGAAGCCTTTATCAATGAACCGATCAAAGTTAAGTATAAGCTCTTTACCCGGGTTCCGGTGGAAAATTACACTATCGAATCCCTCCCCAAAGCGACCAATTTCTGGGTGGAAGAAATCACGCCGGATCAGAAGATCAAGCAGTATTATCAGGTTATTCACAACAAAAAGTACCTGGTCGCCGAGATTCGGGATGTTATCATCTACCCGACGGCATCAGGCCGCCAGACCATTTCGACGTTCCAAATATCCTGCAATGTACGGGTTCGTAGCCGGGATCCTTTTTATGATGATTTTTTCGGATCCTCATTTTTTGGAAGTTCTCAAAAAGTTGATCTAACGTCCGGGCCATTGACCATCTCGGTAAAAGCCTTACCCGAGGAGGATCGGCCGGTTTTTTTTTCTGACGGGAATGTGGGAACGAATTTTCAGATTCAAGCCACCGTCGATAAACGGGACATACCATCGAATGAAGCCATCACCTTTCGTCTGACGATCACCGGTGAAGCCAATATGAAAATGGTCAAGGATCCCGAGATAAAATTCCCTGAATCGTTTAACACCTATCAATCCAACACCTCGTCGACCGGCGGGGGCGGTCAGTTAAGCGCAAAGAAGGTGCTGGAATATGCAGTTATTCCAACCCGCAAGGGTGATTTTGAAATCCCGGCCATCTCATTTGCCTACTTTGACTGGAAGAATAAGCGTTATCGGGTCATATCGACTCAGCCGATTCCGATTCATGTTACCCAGGGAAAGTCGGTGGCCGGTGCTATTAATTATTCCAGTTTTACCCCCAATGAGGTCAATCTCTTAAAAGAAGATATCCGCTACATCAAGACCGGCCTGTCGATCCGTGATCAGAAACAGTCCATACCCTGGTGGTTCTGGCTTTATCTGGTAGCCGGATTGAGTATTCTTCCCCTGGCTTATATCCACAGTCGTCATCAGCGCAAGCTTCTATCCGATCGGGGATATGCCCGTTCGTTTTCGGCAGCCCGGGAGGCCAAGCGACGCTTGAGCCGCGCCCAATCTTTACGCTCCGGAGAATCCATCGACGATTATTACGCCGAATTATACGGTTCGATTACCCGCTTCATTGCCGACAAAACCGGCAGCGAAAGCTCGGATCTGGACATGGTGATGATCCGGCAGATTCTGACCGATCGAAAGGCTGGAACGGAACTCATCGATGCGGTTCTGTCATTCCTTGACCACTGCCAGATGATCCGGTTTTCACCCGAGAAACCCGGCTCTGATGCCAAACGCATCGATTTCGATACAGCGGCGACTTTATTAACCCGCCTCTTGAAACTACTCTAAAAGGATCCGACCGGTATGACTAAAACCATCTTAATCCTTTGCATCTCCATCATCTTTTTTTCAATTCGATCCTCAGCTCAAACCTCATCCGCGGCTTCGTTTCTTCTCAAAGCCGACCAGTTTTATGAACACGGACAATACGACAGTGCCGCTTATTATTACGAGCGCATTCTGTCTCAGGATATATCGGACAGCCGAGTTTATTATAACCTCGGAAACACCTACTTTAAAATGAATCAAATCCCTCAGGCCATTTATAATCTGGAGAAGGCCCATCGCCTAGCCCCGCGCGATGACCAGATCGAGTTCAACCTGAACAAAGCCCGCCTGATGCTGACCGATAAAATCATTCCAATTCCCAAAACCTTTTTCATCCATTGGTACGAGCAGGCCAAAAACCATCTCAATCTCCGCGAGGTCATGCTCATCGTCCTGCTTACATTCAGTCTGACCATTATCATGGGAACCATCATGATATACCGCCGGCTCGGAACCACCGGGATGGCTCTTTTTTTTATCATGATCAGCCTGCTGGCCACCGAAGTCTTATGGCTCATCGAACGCTATCAATTCTATCATCACAGCGATCAGGCGATTCTCATCAATCCGGAAACCGAGGTCAGAGTCGGCCCCCGCGAGGAGGATGATCCTGCCTTTATTATTCATGCCGGCATTCAGATGACCATCCTCCAAACTCGGCATCAATGGGTCGAGATCCGCTTGGAAAACGGATTTACCGGGTGGATCCCTCATGACCATTTGAAAATGCTGTAACCGAATCGCACGACCTGTCGATTCGGTTTTTTTCATGAAATATGACTTGACTTATGATCCGATAATCGTTAGTATTTCCATCATTGGGTCGTTTACAGGCTTAGTATTATACGACCTGATCAAAACCGATCACACCGAATGATCCGATGAACCTTGCTGTCATCATTTTTTTTATGAACTGATTAAAAACGAATACCAGGATACCAAGGAGAATCCGCGATGACACGATTGCGATATACGGTAGCCATCCTATTGACCTTATGTTTTATTTTATTGATTTATAACCGATTGAGTCCAACATGTGCCCAAAGCAATCCTGTTTCACTTAATTCCATGACATTATTCAAGATGATGCAAACCACCCTCCAATTGATCCGCAATCATTACGTGGACGAGGTTGATCTCCGAAAAGTCATGGAAGGCGGCATACAGGGGATGTTGGATGCTTTGGATCCCCACTGTAATTATATCCCGCCGGAAAGCAATCAGAGTTTTAAAGAGGAATACTCAGGAGAATTTTACGGAATCGGGATCAATTATGATATCATTCAGGGCGTCATCACCGTCATCAGTCCGATCGAAGGTTCACCTGCTTATCATGCCGGGCTGAAGGCCGGAGATCGTATTATAAAGATCGACCACCTATCGGCGATCAACATCACCACCGATGATATTCGGCGTAAACTGCGCGGGGATAAAGGCAGCCGGGTCATTTTGACGATCCGGCGCAGCGGGCAGGAGGCTGAGATAGATTTTACCCTGATTCGCGACAAAATTCATATTGCATCGGTTCCCTATTTTTATATGTTGAACGATTCCAGCGGCTATATCCGTGTCATTACATTTTCCGAGACCACCTCCCAGGAACTGGACTCGGCTATTCATCAGCTGATTGGTCATGGTATGAAACAACTGGTTCTGGATCTCCGTTATAATTCCGGCGGATTATTGAATGAGGCTATCGAGATGGCCAAATCCTTTTTGGGTCATGATCAAGAAATTGTCACCACCAAGGGACGGGATGCCGAATCGGTTGAAACCTTCAAGGCGTCATTGTCCGCCAAACACCCCATCATACCGCTGATCATCATGATCAGCCATCAGACGGCCAGTGCCTCTGAAATTGTATCCGGGGCGATTCAAGACTGGGACCGCGGGCTGATCCTCGGAAACCGCAGTTTCGGCAAGGGCTTGGTCCAGCGTCAGTTTCCTCTCGAAAGCGGGGCCTCCGTACTTCTCACAATCGCTCGTTATTACACTCCTTCGGGACGTCTGATCCAACGGAATTACAGTCAGGGAGCCATGCAGTATTACCTTGAGGATACCGAACTCAATGACTCAATCTACAGCGATACCAATCAGATCGTTTATTATACCCGTCATAAACGCAAAGTTTACGGGGGCGGCGGGATCGCACCCGACTACCGGATCGCCTGGTATGTCCCCAGTAAATTCATCGAATCTATCGTCTTTAATCCTCAACGGATTTTACTCGAATACGCCGACCAGTTCGCCCGATCCCATCCCTCTCTCAACAATGATTTCTCCTTTTTCATGAAGGAGTATCACCTTTCCGAAAGCGACTGGATTGAACTGGAGGATTTCATGTCCAAGCACAAAACGGCATTCACTCATGATGAGATTATCCAAAATAGGAACGAACTGGAACGCCAGATCAAACGTGCTGTTGCCACCTACTTCTGGGATACCAACCGAGCCGATCAGGTTTATCATTATCAGCATCCTGATATCCTCGAAACCTTGAAGTATTTCCCCCAGTCCCGCAAACTATGCCAAAACTACCTTGAACTTTGATCCACCATGCTATCTGTATTTCTGAAGGAGAGTTACATCTTTTTTACTCACCAAAAGTCCTTTGGAGAATTGATAAATTATGGACTGACTCTTCCGGAGTTCGCATTCACCGATTCCATTCGGCATGATCTGTGGGAACTTATTCAAGAGCGACTGAAAATCTTTCCGTCTACCATCGATCATCACAATACTCTCCTCCATCTGTTCCATCCCCAGATCACCAAAACGATGCTCAGTGTCTTCATCAATCAGGAGAATCTGCCGGTTTCCGATAAGGATAAAGAATATTTCAACGTCCTGTTTTTGCTCCTGACCCAACCTCAGCATCTGAAGCGCTATTCCAAGCTCAAAGGTCGTCTGATTCGGGTTTTGGAAGATGAGACCATCAATTATCGGATCCGTCAAACCGATCACCCGTCCATCGTTCACCACATCTTAACGGATGCCGAAGTTAAACTTTTAGATTTACCCTATTGAGGATTTATTGTTGACCATAGCTTAATTTCTAACCAAAGGAGTATGCGATGAGTGATATCCTGAAAGGTTTCGAGCCGGTCGGATTATGGCACTATTTCGATCAGATCCGTCAGATACCGCGTGAATCCGGAAACGAAACCGCCGTTGTCCGCTATCTGATCGAGTTTGCCCGGAATAATCGTCTTGACTATCAGAGTGATGAAGTCGGAAACGTAATCATCCGAAAACCGGCTTCTCCCGGCAATGAAGGGAAACCCGGTGTCGTACTACAGGCTCATGTCGATATGGTTTGTGAAAAGAATTCCGATAAGGCATTCGATTTCGCCACTGATCCGATCCAGCTGCGGGTGGATGGTGATTGGCTGCTGGCTCAGGACACGACGCTGGGAGCTGATAATGGTATCGGCGTGGCGGCCGCCATGTATGTTCTGACCGAACCCAATCTGGTACACGGTCCGATCGAAGCTCTATTTACAGTTGATGAAGAACGCGGCTTGACAGGTGCCAACAATCTTAAGCCCGGTATACTGAAAGGAAGTTATCTGATCAATCTGGACAGTGAAGATGAGGGTGTATTTACCGTCGGATGTGCCGGAGGAAGGGATTCGACACTCTACGTTCCCATCAGCTGGATCACCCGCTCCAATCCCGCCCTTACGATCAAAGTGGGTGGATTGAAGGGAGGTCATTCCGGGGTTGACATCAATATGGGAAAAGGCAATTCCATCAAACTTATGGCTCGCCTTCTCCAGCGTTTCTGCTCTTCATGGTCCCTCTGTCTGGCTGATATCAAAGGCGGCAGTAAGCGAAACGCTATCCCCCGCGAAGCCGAAGCGGTTATCGGATACACCGGTAATGCGGAACAACTCATTCATGAAATGAATCTCTATTTTGAGCAGATGAAATCCGAATTCTGCGAATCCGAACCGGATATGAAACTGCAAATCTCTCAGGGAGTTATGCCCGGCCAATTCCTGAGACAAGAGGATACTGCCCGGTTGATCAATCTTCTGATTGCTCTGCCTCACGGTGTTATTGCCATGAGCCAGACTATGAAGGATAAGGTCGAAACCTCAACCAATCTGGCAACCATCTCTATCGAACAGAATCAGGTCAGCATCGGAGAGATGAGCCGCAGTTCGAATGCCACCGGTATGGACCTGGTTTGCGGCATCGTCTTGGCTTGTGCTGAACCGGCCAAGGCAGACATTTTTCAGAGTTCGGGATACCCCGGTTGGCAGCCTAATCTTAAATCGGAACTCCTGAAAACCATGATCCGTCTCCATAGTGAACTTTTCAAGAAAGAACCGATTGTGGAATCGATTCATGCCGGCCTGGAAACCGGAATCATCGGTAAGCAGTACCCGGCGATGGATATGATCTCGATCGGACCGGACATCCGGTTTCCTCATTCCCCTGATGAAAAAGTCAGAATCCCGTCGGTCAATAACTTCTGGATTCTTCTCAAACAAACTCTGATTGAATTAGCCAAATAAAGGAAGCCGTTTACTAGAAGGCCACCGGAAACCCGGTGGCCTTTTTTTTTCTTAGTAACGGAACATCCCTTTAAAAGCCCCCCAATCCAGGGTATCCTGTTTGATATCTTCCCATCCGCTGATACTCCAAAACCCACCGGCATCCTCCTGCAGAATAAAAATGAAGGTCCCCTTGGTCACAGTCGGATACTCAGGATAACTATGGTAGAGGTTGATTTGATAGGATCGATAGATACGGGTACTGTCATGGGGGCTCTCGATATCTGCCTGATCCGTCCGGGTAAGATCCATCTCGATCACCTGGTTGTCCACTCGAACCGTATCCCGGAAGAGATTGAACATCCGGGTGATCACCTCCTGTTCAACTTGGAAATCCCAGTCCTTATATTTCCAGGCATCCGGATTATGGCTGGATAGTTCATTTTCATCGGCTTTGAACCGGAATTGATCGTTCATGCAGCGGATATAATAAGCTACATTACAGTTCTGGATCGCATTGGTAAGATTCTCTAAAACCAGCCGCGGATCAGTGGGAGGAATCCAATTGATGACGGTGGAGAGAGGAGGTTCGGCCTCACGGGTCGAAAACGGAGATTGACACATCACAGACAGCAAGATGCCGGCTACCCAGGGGATCCAACGGGATTTCACCGCAGCACCATAAACTTGGTCACCCGGGTGATCCCACCCGGATAATGGGTTACCAAGCCGTAAATCCCGATCGGATATCCTGTTAGTGAAATTGTGGTCTGAGAACAGTTAACCGGCATTTTGCGTCCCAGGAGATTAAAAATCTCAATCCGGGTTGGCATAATCCGGGTAAACTCAAGATGGAGCTGATCCTGGGCCGGATTGGGGAAAATCCGGATCAGGGGATCAGGGATCTCTGTTTCCGAAATGGAGGTAGGGTCGGGAGGATAATTAACAATATAGAAATCGTCGATAAACCAACCATCGCAGTGCTGATAAGAATCGGTGCTCAGGCGAAACTGAATCCGGCCTTTTCGTCCGCCGAATCGGCTCAGATCGATCCATACTCGCTTCCAACCCGGTTGCTCCCCCTGATATCCGAACTGTTGATCGGATTGCCACTCATTCCCCGTACCGCGAATCATACCGGGAAGACGCAGGTTAGTCAGTTGCCCGTCGGCTGAGTCCTCAAAGAATACACAGCCCCAATCGAAATAGCGTTCCATCTGATAACGGGTTTGAACGGACATATACGTTCGGCCTTCCACAGGGATTCGTACGTTCGGACTATAGCTTCGATGATCGGCATAGGCAACATAATTCCCGTGAGGACTGTCGCATAGACACGTGGAGGATCGAAATCCTTCGCCCTCCAAAACACCCCACGAACCCAGGGTCCATAAGGGGATGGCCTGCTCAAAATCTTGACGGATCAGGATCACCGGATCACCCAGGGGAAGACGGAAAGAGATTGAATCGAATACCACCCCATTCCATTCCAAACAAAACCCGAGGCTGAAATGATCGGATCGGATGGAATCGGGAATCACAAGGGAAAGACTGTCTATCGTCATCTGCTGCTGTGAGTTCAAGGCAAGGGTCATCGAATAATCATCGACATCTCCGACGGTATAGAGGCGGATTGAGGGTGCCGGATCAAGCCCCGCGTTGACAATGGATAATCTCCATATCAAGGAATCTCCGGGGTGGTAAAATCCGGAATCACCCATGATTTCAACACCCTGGAATTTGGGATACGCCAGCGCTGATTTCATAAGGCAGAGATTGGCATTGAGGCTGTATTGTGCCAGCGGCAGAATTCTCGATCGTGACGGCCAAAACCCATCCCGATCCGTACCGACCTCCATCGTCATCGACAAAATTTTATTCTTCTGATCCGATTCGGCATACATCCAGTCATCGGCCGCCCCGTTGACCGGATACTGAACGGTTTCGAGAGACCCCCCCATGATAAAGTTATTCTCGGCAATCATGCCGCTACCGATCAACCGATACAACGAATCATCTTCCGTTTTCAGATCAGCATACGACCAGGGAAAAATTAAAAGATTGGAATAGGTGTGGTAGTTGAGGGCGATCCTGAAGCGATGATTGATACACAGATCTCGAATAACCTGGGTTTCCGGCTCCGAAAAGGGAGCTAATCCCCGGAAGGTTTCAAAGTTTTTCAGACTGCTGGAACCAATATCGTCATATCCCCACCGGTATCCAAAATTGCGATTCAGGTCGACGCCCCAAGTGTTCATCCCGTCGCTCCACCTGTTCTTTCTCCACATACCATAGCCCGAGGGATGAGTTTGTTCATTGTAGTAATACCCATCAGGATTGACAACCGGAATCACCATAATCTCCAGATTATTGACCAGGAAATTCACCAACGGATCGGAATGATAACGCTGAACCAGATAACGGATAAAGTAGATCAGAGTCATCATTCCCTGGGGTTCTCTGGCATGGATCAGCGAATTGATGAAGATCTCGACCGTATCATCGGCTTTGTCCGGGAAATCACTGATGCGATAGCAGAAAATATCCCGCCCCTCAATCGATTGACCGACGGACTGCGCTTCGCCGATAATATAGGGATAGAGATGATGGAGAGAGTCGAGCTGCCGGTAGATCTCCGATAAGGTATAATAACCACCCATACTGCCTTGAGGCAATCCGATCCCGAGACTGTCATAGTCATCGGCCCAGCGGTGAAGGATTCCCGCATCGCGCCGGCGGTAATGATTCTGAATATCCTCCACCAAAATTCGGCAATCAACACCCATGGCTCGGAGTCGAACCAGTTCGGAATCGGAGACAATCAGGTTGATCCCGCCGTTCCGGGTATAGCGGAGATATGACCCATCGATTCCGGATAGGGCCACCCGTTTCAAGACATCCAAATCAGGCCGGTCGAGATGAATTTGGTAGTAGATTTCAGCCTGAACCCCATTGAAAAAAACCAGCATAAAAATCAACAGCCATTTAGCATTCATACATATTCCATAACCAAGGCCGAGGAAAAAGGAAGCCGTTCAATTCGGCAAACCTCTCTCTCGGATTGAAAAGATTTTACCCTATAACAAGCCGTCAAATCAGATCGTCGCGAGGAGAAACGACCGGAAACAGCGCATGATTTATCGGTTTTCGATCTGGCATTCAACGACCCATGCATCGGCATATCCCTTATTGACAGCCTGGGCACGGTAATGTTCAGCCTCATTCTTACTCAAAAAGTTACCGACCCGGACTTTGTAGAGTCCTTCATGAAAATCGACATACAAGGGAAGGTCGAACCTTGGTTGAGCCGATTTAATGGCCGAATTGGCGCCGGCCATATCATTGAAGGCGAAAATCTGAACCCGGTAGCCGGTCACCAAAGCCGGTTGAATAGGCTGAACCGGAGTCGAGACCACAGGAGGAATTTCTTCCTGGATCGGCTGGAGATCGAGAGTGGGTTCAGCAATCACGGTTGTATCTTGAGTGGGGGGCATCGGCTCCAGATTGATCAGCTCTTCGTTGGTTGCCTTTTTCCCACAACCTTCCAGCCCAATGACAGCAGCCAGCAGCATAAAACTCAAAACGACAGCCTTCTTCATGGATATCTCCTTTCAGCGTTCCAGCTTCGATAGGGATCCTATCTCCGCCTGTTTAAAATAGAATTGTAGTATCTCCCGGTAGTGATAGCCTTGACGAGCCATTTCCATCGCTCCTGTTTGGCACAATCCTACCCCGTGCCCTTTACCGATTCCATAGAATTCATACACCGTATCCCTGGGATTCTCACTACTCCTTGCATACAGATTGAATAAGCGGGATGGCAGACCATCCGGTAGGGAAGACCTTTTAAAAAAGGTGCGAATAGATTCCCTAACTAAAAAATAGGATGCCGATCCGGAAGCGATTCTTAAGGAATCAACCCGGCCGCTCTTACTTCTGGAATGGATCGAGAAATCACTCAAAGTCTCATTTCCGGATTTGAAAAGCTGGGTTTGACAGCATTGCTGGAGTTCCGCTTTGGAGATAGAGTGATTCCAGAAGTGGGATCGGTTCATGATACAAAACTCGCTGTTGAGATCGGTACCATCCCACCCTGCATCCTGAAGAGCGTAACCATTGGTGCTGCCGATCCAGACTTCCGATACGGCCGCCCGATGCCCTCCGCAATCAGCGGAAAAAAAAGCCTGGATCGGCTTATTATCCCGGATCAGGATTTGATGATGGGTCTGACGAACTGCCGTTCGGATCACCTTAGGATAATCGGGGTGGTATCGGTAAACCTGAAACGAGGTTCCAGGCGGGATAAGCGTTCGTGAAGGTTGCCGAAGGGCCCAATGGATATAATAAGTCCGTGAAATCACAGCTTGAGCCTTGGCGGCTTCGAGTAAATCCTCACCGACTCGTCCCAATTCTCCCCACAAGACTCCAGCCAGATAAGTCTCTAAGTCCAATCGGCATATCAATCGCAACTCCATTCCTTCCAACTCAATCGAAAAATTCCCCGCATAATTCCCCTCCGGCCCCTCTAAATACCCTGTGTTAGATGCCAATATGAGTTTGATTGGGCCTTCATAATCACATCCAATCTCTTTCCGGTTGGTCAAATCACTGAAAATCAAACGCCGCTGGTTCAGCCGTACCGAATAGCGTTTATCTCCATAATTTTTCCAGTAATAGTTGGGTAAAATCAGATTATGAGGTCCTATCACTGTAAAATTGATGGTTTTCCCCGACTGAACGACCACATTGACATCAGAAAACGGAGAAGCCGGAACAGATCGAGATAGTATAAAATATAACACCACACTAAGAAAGCGCGTGAGCTTTAGCGAGGTATTCCTTGGCGATCTCATTTTCAGGTTCAAGCTTTAGAACCGCTTCGAATTCTTTAATACTCTTATCATAATCTCCCATTGATAAATACGCGATAGCCAGCGAGATCCGTCCTTCGATATAGTCGTTTTTGCTGCGGATCGATTTCTTTAAAAATTTGATACCTTCCTGATAGTTGTTCATATTGCACAACACCCAGCCGATTGAACGGTTGAGTTTGTAGTCATCCGGCATCATCGCCAGCGCCAGTTTATAATTTTTTAAAGCGTGAATCCATCGTTGCATCATCAAGTGGGAATCTCCCATCAGCAAATAGAACTCTTTGCGCTCGCCCTCGAATTTCATGGCTTTGGTGATGATTTGAATAGTAAGCTCATAGTGATGCTTGTCGAAATAGAGTTCTCCCAGCAATAACCCCATGCCCTCGAAATAGATTCCCGATTGATCCAGTTTCTCAAAATAGCCGAGCGCTTTGTCAAGCCGCTCGGTTTTGAGATAACAAAACCCTAAGGCGTGCAATAATTCCGGATTATTCGGTTCATCCGATTCCGCCTTTTTAAGATACTTCAAGGCTTCGGTGTAGTTTTCCCTTAATAGCAAAACATGGCCATAGATAGCCTGGTTCTCGGCCGAATCGCTAATTTTAATCATCTGCTGGGCGATTTTTTCGGCCTCCGGGAGCTGATTGGAAGCTAAATAGATATCTTTTAACAGCTTCAAAGCGGGTAAATAGTCCGGACTCTGACGCAATAATGCATATAATCGCTGTAATGCCGATAGCTTTTTATTCTCTTTGACATCCAGCTGGATACGATAATAAAAATCTTTGAGTTCGTTCCGGTTCATCATTTACCTCGCTCTATAAAATACGCTTGGTTTTGTTTTTTGTCAAGTTATATTTGACCACGGATAGATTTTTTCAACCTATCAAATATTTTACTTGACAAAACAGCGAAAAAGTAATTTATTTTATAAAAACATCAATCCAAAAGGAGGAATAGACGTATGAAAAAAATAGCATGGATAAGTTTAATGATAGTCATCATGAGTACGTTATATACACTGGCCGGCGAAACATTGGTGACTCAGCACTGGCTGTCCGTTACGGGCAAAAGTAAGATTTATCCGGATTACACCCTTTCCAAAAGCAAAACCATGCTGAATCCCGGTAAATATCTAATTGTGGCTGAAGGCGATAATTACTATCAGTTGGGTGATAGCCTGTATGTTAAACGTGATAAAGGAATGACAACCTTTAAAGTCATCACCAATCCTGAATCCTCTACTTCGGATACGATTGACCAACATCGTCAGAATGTCGATCAGATGATCCATGACAAATCATTTGTATCACCTTATATTTATCTGTTTTTCGCTTTGGTTTTGGTTGTCATGATCCTCGCTTTTTTTATCAACTGACATTGTTGGATTCTCTTTCATATCTTTGTTGACTCCTTTGGGACGAAAAACTAATTCTTTTTGGCATCTTGGTTTTAGTCGGATTGTGAGTAGTATCGTCCGTTTTAGCACCCTGATGCTGTTGATGCGCTATGTCGATATAGAATTTAACGGGTTTTGGTCGCTTTTTCTGATCATCATCGCTTTTTATACCACCACTCATGGGGGCGTCTTGAACGGGTATCTAATCCGCATACCCATGTTTATGGAACGATCCCGATACAGGACCTGCCAATCGCTACACGATCAAGCGATGATCAGTTTACTCATGACACTCGGTCTCGGCATCATCGGGCTGGGCGTTTACCTATCCTATCAATCCAGTATAGACTTATCCTATTTCGAAATATTACTCCTGTTACTAATCGCCGGGTTGAGTTATCTCACCTTCTATATTGAAATCAGTTTTACGGCACAAAATCATTACCGTGCCTACAGTCTATGGCTGGGGTGGACCAGCCTGATTCAATTGATTCTCGTGCTGACAGGAACGACTCTTGGAGGACGGATCGGCTTTTGTCTGGGTTAC
>JAGOEH010000061.1 GCA_017997825.1 Candidatus Delongbacteria bacterium
GCTGGTGAAACAGGAGCAGGGTAAAGGCCAGTATGAGGTGGAATGGAATGGATGTAATCAGAATGGCACTCCGGTGTCATCCGGTATCTATTTTTACCGGGTACAGTGGAATAATCGAGCTCATTCCGATAAACTTATTATGTTGAAGTAGTATTGATTGACTATCCGAACGGCAGCGCTGAAAGCGGTGCTGCCGTTCAATTTCTATAGAATAACCGGAAAGGAGCGGGCATGGTTAAGTATGTCAAGATGATTGTTTTGGTACTCCTGATGCTAGACCTTTTTTTGCCGTCTGCGATTCTGGGAGAGACGGATTCGGTATCGATGGTTATCCGTGGATCGGAGCCGTTCAATCCCAAGGGCAAGTTCGGTTTTCAACTGATATTCACCGATCTGAAGCTGAGCAGTCACACCCGGGAATTGGGAATCAGCTATTACCTGACTCCCACCTGGGAAGCCAATATCCAGTTGTTGGCGGATTTCAAACATAAGAAAGATGCAATTAAAAAATATGATTACGATTTCGATCAAAACAGATATATCAATCGAACAGGCGATACTCTGCAAATTATGAATACATTTCAGATTGCGTTGGGGATCAAACACTATTTGCCGAAGAAATCCGAATTATCATTTTACTACGGGATGTATTGTTTGATGCGGTTTCCATGGAAATATAAAGATTATGATGATTATAGAGCCGATAATATTGTCTACAGAACCTATAATAAATCAATTGAATTAGGGATACCTCTGGGAGTTAAATATTGGATTACGGATTATTTATCCGTTTCAGCCGATCAAGCATTCGGAGCATCTTATAATTACCAAAATGAACAACTTCTTTTATATTTCCAAAATAAACAACTTCTTTTTATGCCAATTCTTAATGATCAAAGGTTTGACAAAAAGTGGAAATATGGAATGCTAGATTTCCATTTTGCGATAATAATCCATTATTAGATGAATGGTTGTTGAATTATTTGGAAAAGGAATTAATATGCGATTTATAAAGCGTGAAAAAGCAGAACGGATTGTTATTCTTTTCTTGTGTTTATTTTCCATAAATAGAGCTGGAGAGTTATCTATTTTTAAAAAAACAGATTTTGTCGATCCAGTAAACAAAATCGGATTCCAATTGATTTTTAGCGAATTGGATTTGGATAGCCATACTAAAGCTTTCGGTATTAGCTATTATCCTACAACAGACTTGGAGGTGTTTTTAAATACAAATATACATAAAGAGAAGATAAAATGTGAAACTTACCATTTAGTATTTGATACTTTACCCAATTCTGTATCTAATTTAAATCATGTGGATATTGTGTTAGGGATTAAAATGCATTTCCAGCAGAAGAAGAGAATTTCACCATACTATGGATTGATGATAATTGGAATGGTTCCTTGGCGAAAAATGGATTATTGTTTTATTGGTAAATCAGAACCCAGGCAGTTTTATACTAATGTGGATACCTATCGGTTTCGAGTGGGGACAAAAGTTCCGTTGGGAGTAACCTGGTGGATCAGGAATTGTATATCGATTGATATTTCAAATCAACTGGGCATTACTTATGATTATCAGTCGATAAAATATTACAATAAAGATAATACTTCAAGAAGTACAAGGAAGGACCAATCGACAACCTGGGAATATGGATTGATCGATTTCAGATTCATCTGCAGTTTTTACTATGATCTTTGAGCCGTTATAGTATTTGCGATATCAAGATCTAAATTGTTTTAATTGCCGTTGTAGGGTTAATTTGTGAGTGAACATAGAATTAAATATTTCCTGGAAATTACCATGAACATCATACAAAAATGGGAAATGATTTCTGAGATAACCTGAGCTACATAATAATCAATATTATGTCGAACGATATCCAATTGTCAACTACTCTCAAATCATTGATTTAGGGATGATTGGTCCTGGAAATTTACCCAGTGTACTTCTGTATGAAATCCCTACAAATGATTAAAACTTTTAACACGTTAACGCGTATTAAGTATTATGATCGTTATCGTTGTTTTCTGATATGAGGAATGAATCTGGGATCTCCGGAGGGAGCATTATGAAAATCAGAATGGTATTAATTCTTACGGTATGGGCATGCTGGGTGTCATGTTTGTGGGCTTTGGATATCCCAACTGAAGACTGGGGGATATCGATCGGCAATTCCCATGTTTTTTCCGGCTTGAGATTCAATATCATCGACCGAGGGGTTGAACGTCTTGATGGCATGACGATCACCTTCTGGAAACCGGCAGGCAATCCGGAAGCTAAAATCAAGGGAATAGCCATTGGAATCTATGGTCCTCAAGCCAAGCGTCTGGAAGGATTATCCTGGAGCTTTTATAAGACGCAGGCCGATCATCTGATCGGAATTCATGGATCATTGGTTGGGATTGACACCCGTTCCGGTATTAGCGGAATTGCTTTTAGCCTGATCGGAATCGGAGGGCAAGGCTCTATCTCCGGACTATCGATAGCCGGCATCGGTATCGGTGCCAAGGGATCCCTCAGCGGCATCAATCTGGCCGGGATTGGGATGGGCGTCGAGGGAAGTATTCAGGGTATTAACTTAGCCGGAATCGGAATGGGGGCTCATGGTAGCATATCGGGACTATCTTTAGCCCTGGTTGGTGTGGGATGCCATGGATCTATCCACGGATTATCGATAGCCGGAATCGGAATGGGATGTCAGGGGGATATTACTGGAATTTCACTGGCCGGCATCGGATTGAGCGCCAGCCGGACTATTCGGGGATTGAGTGCAGCTCCAGTAGGGATCAGTGCCGGAGGATCTTTACATGGAATTACCGTAGCCGGGATTGGAGCCGGTGCTAAAAAAACAATTACGGGACTGACTCTGGCCGGAATCGGTATCGGTGCCGGAGATCGGATCACCGGAATCTCCTTGGCCGGTGTCGGAATAGGTTCATCATCAATCCGGGGCGTTGCCGGTTCACTCTTTCATATCAAAGCCAATCAGCTTTCAGGAATAGCGGTCAGTATCTTCAACAAGTTCAAAACCTCTCAAAATGGAATCTCGTTCGGAATCATCAATTACACCCGGAAACTTAAGGGGATCCAACTGGGATTGATCAATATCGCCCGGAATAATCCCAAGGGATTGAAGATATTGCCGGGAATCAATCTGCACCGTTAAATAACTATCATCCGGATTTAGGGAAAATTGATCGTTGAGTGTTTCAATCGGCAGGACCGATTATCCGGAATTGAATCTGTCGTAGCGGTTATAACCTGGAGGATTAATGTGAATCGACGATTGATTGTGATTATGATGAGTATGGTGATGATCTGTCCGATCCTGGAGGCTAAATCCCGACTCTGTATTTTCCCCTTTCAGGCGGTCGGAGTGGATTCCGTTTCGGTCAGAACCTCATCGCTATTGCTCCGCCAGGCTTTGGAAAAAAATGGGGCATGGGAGCTTTTGGTGCCGGCGGTCAAATCGGATCCGTCATCGGATTGGTTCAATCTAAGCGGAATAGTCTCCCTGGCCCGTCACTATAAAGGGGATTTAGCGTTGAATGTCAGTTTCAGCCGTCTGGGAGAAAAGATCATTGTTTCTTACCGACTGATCGATGTCAATGGTGACAGTATTCTGATCAGCGATCAAGCAACCGCCACTACCGTGGATGATCTCGATGTCGTCATGGATCGCGTATCACGCAGTATTATTTCCCGCCGCCCCTTTTCAGCCGGAACGGAACTGGGATTGGTGACCGATCAGGAAAGTCAGGCCTTCAAAACCCGGCAAGCCTTATTGTATGGCGGACTGAATTTCGGCTACCTTTTTCCTCAGGCCGGTTTCGATCAGGAGCGAAAGCGGAGCTTCTGTCTGGACATCATCAGCACCTATGAAAGCAAAGGGCATCTGGTGTATGGCATGGCCGCAGTCCGGAAAGGGTTTGCCCTCACCCTGGGCTACTCCTATATGCTGAATTCGGCCCATGATTTTTCTCCCTATATCGGTACCGGATTCGGTTTCCATTGGATCGGACATGATAACGATCGCCATGATCACCGCCGGGGAGACGGTTTCGAGATTATCGCCAAAACCGGATTTATGGCTTATCGGACCTATAATTTCAGGATTATGATTAATTTGGACTGGTCCTATGTCTTCAATGATTATGACGATCAGAGCCTGGTACTCACGATCGGACTACTGCATGCCGGCAGCCGGTTTCTGGGGATTTTTTAATTATGATGATGGATACTACTCGTCGTGCTCTATGATTTCCAATTCTTGAAAACATAAAAACACAGATCCAACCCGCCGTAAGGAAAAGCACGGATCTGCCATGCTTTTTTTTTCAGTCCCTCATAGGGAGGAAAGAAAACGCCCAGGGTCAGATCAGGAAAATGGTTGAACGATAAATCGATCCATTGCTCAACCAGGCGTTCGGCTTGTTGACGGTTCAAAAGTCGGCGGCCGTAAGGCGGATTGGCCAGGATCAACACCGGTTGGGGAATAGGATGAGGCTGACAGCAAAGTGAATCCGCCAGTATCATACTGATCCTTGGGTGATCGGGGGTGTGCTCCAGATTGTGCCGGAAGACCGACAAGGCTTTCCAATCCCTATCCTGTCCGATGAAAAGGGGCGGGGAAACGGGAGCGGAAGGCTCATCCGGTACCGGGTCGACGAACCATCTCATCGGAAGAGTTTGGTAATCATAATGCCGCTGGAGCTGCGGATATCCGGTATAATGATGATAGGCTTCCATCAACAGGGTTCCGGATCCGCAGAAGGGATCATAGATCAGGCGGAAGTCGCGCCTGGGAATCAGATTGAGTGCGGCGGCTGCAATGTTTTCACGCAAAGGAGCTTTCGATTTGTAAGGTGTTATGCCTCGTTTATAGAGAGGATTTCCGGTTAAATCCAGGCTTAAATACATTCGATTATGTTTGAGCATGACATAGAGGGTCACTCCCGGTTGATCCGGAGCATATTCCAGCACCTTGATCTTGTGATCCAAGGATTGATAATAGTCGACCAATAATTCTGCTGTTCGGTCGAACAGGGCTTTTTCCGAATAGAGCCAGGAACTCTTACTCTGGCATTTCAGACGAATTGTTTCCGGAAAGCCCAGATGGAGTTCAAAGGGAATCATCAGGGTCCGTTTTTTCAACTGGGCATAGGAAAGACAGGTGAATTCGGCCAATCGCATCAACAACCGGATACCAATCCGCACCCGGCTATGGATGACCGGAATACAGTTCAGATTATGTTTGAATGAAATTCCCCCATAATCGATGTAAGATTCCTCCAGAGTCACCCATCGCTTCAGTTCATGGAATGCTTCATTCTCCCAACCCGGCGGTACAATATAGTGGAATGTGAAGGAGTGTTTGGCAAAATGACGCTTGTAGCGGGCCTTGAGGAGTGAATCGGGAAACATGGGATTCAGGATTCCATCGCGACAATCTCCCGGCAAAGCTTGCGGAAATCATTGGCTCCATTGCTGGAGGGAGCATGGGCAAATATGGGGTGACCCCAACTGCTGGCTTCCGATAGAGCGATATTGTGCCGGATATGGCTTTTGAACAGTTTCCCTTTTAAATAGCTGTCGTCCCGGATCATTTGAATAATCTCTTTATGATGTTTCAAACGGTTGTCATACATATTGATGATGATGCCCGAAACTTTCAGTTGACGGTTGACATCGTTTTCCACTACCTCATGGACGGTATTCAAAAGTTCCGTCATTCCCAATAGATCGAAAAACTTGGGCTGGGTTACAATGAACAGCTCAGTGGAGGTCGTGAGTGCCTGAAGGGTAATCAGGCTGAGGGACGGAGGAGTGTCGATACAGATATAATCCCACTGATGTGACCAGGGGGATATTCTCTTTTTTAGAATGTTTTCCCGCCCGATTTTATTGGCAAATTCAATCTCAAAATTGACCAGTGAGGGTGAGGATGCAATGATTTCAACACCATTGGAGGATATGAGATAGTCATCCAGTTGGATCGAGTCCTTGCTTTTAAGCAGATGATAAACGTTTTTTTTATCCTCCGGTGTTTCATACACCCCGTAGTAAGCCGAAAGGTTCCGTTGGACATCCAGATCGATCAGCAGAACCTTTTTTTTATAGAATAAACTCAATCCGGATGCGACTGAGGCACAGCAGGTCGTCTTTCCGCATCCTCCTTTTTGGTTGATGAACGAAATAATCCGGGTCTTTTTTTTCATGGTCGTCACTATCCTCGTTAAATCGTGAATCCGCAATTCTTTGATCAGAAAAATATATATCGAAGCTGATGAAAAAGCAAGCCATTTTTAAGGCAAGTTTTTACAGCGTTTCGTCAGATCGGAAAAAAATACTTTGGAATGGGAGTTCTAATATTCACCTTGACAAAAGTCAAAAAATTGATATATTGGTTTTGTTTTGAAAAAAAGTCAGAATCTCTATCAACCAATCGAAAGATAATGAGATATGATAAAAAAAATGGTGATTGCCAATCGGGGTGAAATCGCACTGAGAATTATTCGGGCGGCCCATGAGATGGGGATTAAAACGGTCATGGTCTATTCCAAAGCCGATCAAGATAGTTTGCCGGTTCGATTGGCTGATGAAAGCTACTGCATCGGATTGGAAAAGAGCAGTGAAAGCTATATGCGCTATCAGAATATTCTGACGGTGGCGCTCAGTTCCAAAGCGGACGCCATTCATCCCGGATATGGGTTTCTTTCGGAGAATCCCGATTTTGCGGAATTGTGTAAAGCGGTCGGTTTGATCTTTATCGGTCCCTCTCCGGAATCGATCACCCTGATGGGGGATAAAGCCAAAGCCAGAGAAACGATGATCAAAGCGGGTGTACCGATTTCTCCGGGATCGGATGGTAATCTGGGAGGCGTCGAACAAGCGGTTGAGCTGTCCAGAAAAATCGGATTTCCATTGATTATCAAGGCTTCGGCCGGCGGCGGCGGCAAAGGAATGCGAATTGCCAGAAGTGAAGTTGAACTGATCAACAATATTCAGATTGCTCAGACGGAAGCCAAATCGGCATTCGGGGATGCCAGCATTTACGTGGAACGCTATATTGAAAATCCCAACCACATCGAGGTCCAGATCTTAGGCGATCAGCAGGGGCATGTCGTTCATCTGGGGGAACGAGATTGTTCGGTCCAACGCCGCTATCAGAAACTGATCGAGGAAACACCATCGCCTAAGATAACTCCCGAAATTCGTGAAAAACTGGGAGCTTCGGCTATCAAAGCCGCCCAGGCTTGTGGTTATTACAGTACCGGAACGGTTGAGTTCCTGGTGGATCAGAATCGTGAGATCTATTTTATTGAAATGAATACCCGAATCCAGGTGGAACATCCGATCACCGAATCGATTACCGGATTGGATCTGATCAAAGAGCAGATTCGGGTGGCAGAGGGCAATCCCTTGAGTTTTACCCAGTCGCAAATACAGTTTCGGGGCCATTCAATGGAATGTAGAATCAATGCCGAGGATCCCGAAAAGAATTTCCGTCCCTGTCCGGGCTTGATCGAACAGATCATATTCCCCGGCGGCCCCGGAGTCCGGATCGATTCAGCGGTTTATCCCGGCTATGTTATTCCGCCTTACTATGATTCCATGATCGCCAAGGTCATTGTTCATACCCCATCCCGTCAGGAAAGCATCGTTAAAATGAAACGGGCCTTACGGGAATTCGTGCTGGAAGGCGTCAAATCAACGATTCCTTTTTTATTACAGATTCTGGAAAACCAGGATTTTACCCGTGGAACCTATTCCACTCATCTGATTGAAAAAATGCTATGAGCTGTTGATTAGGAGACCATTATCATGAATCTTTCCGAGTTATTTCCCAATCTATTCAATAAGTGTAAAGAATGCGGCACGTCTCATTTTAATAAAATCCTGAAAAAAAACTTTCGGGTATGCCCGGATTGCGGGGCTCATATGCCGATGCCGGCCCAGGAATGGTTTACCTTTTTGGCCGATCAGAAATCGTTGGAGATTCTGAATCCCCTGATGAAAACCAAAGACTGGCTTGAGTTCCCGGAGTATCAGGATAAAATTGAAAAGGCCCAGAAAGTCAGCCGGGAAAATGAAGCCGTTGTGACCGGAATTATCCGGATCGGGGATCGTCAAGTTGCTCTGGCGGTCTTGGAAGCCAATTTCATGCTGGGATCGATGGGGAGCGTGGTAGGGGAGAAGATCACCCGATTGATCTTATATGCGGTGGAGATGCGGTATCCCCTTATCATGGTATCGGTGTCCGGGGGTGCCCGGATGCAGGAAGGGATTTTTTCTCTGATGCAGATGGCCAAGACTTCTGCCGCACTTAAAAAGCACCATCAAGCCGGTTTGTTATATATCAGTATTCTTTCCAATCCCACCACCGGGGGAGTAACGGCTTCCTTTGCCATGCTGGGGGACATTAATATCGGTGAACCCGGGGCGCTGATCGGATTTGCGGGACCGAGGGTTATCAAGCAGACGATCGGCAAGGAATTACCTTCGGGATTCCAGCGGGCTGAGTTTTTGCTGGAGCATGGAATGCTGGATCTGGTCTGTCCCCGAAAGGATCTGAAGAATACGCTTCGCCGTATCCTTAAATTCCATGCTTTGCCCTGATCAATACCATCACCTTTTATCTATCGATGAGGTTGTCCTATGAGTTTAGATTTGAAAATCATTCGGGATGAGATCAAACGGATCGAAGAGGAACTCAAGAAACTAAAGAAGCTGCCTGAGGCGGAATTGAAAGTCTGGAAGGATCGGCTCAAGATTCTGAAATCTCGGGCGGCGGATCTGGAAGCCCGCAAGAATAAAGGGGTGACCCGAATTGAACAGGTTCGGCTGGCCCGGGATATCAAACGCCCTACCTCACTGGATATCATCCGTCTGCTTTGTACTGATTTTATGGAACTCAAGGGGGATCGTCTTTACGGCGATGACCCGGCCATGATCGGAGGGATCGGCTTGATTGAGTCGATGCCCTTTACCATCATCGGACATCAGAAGGGGAACAATACCAAGGAGAATCTTTACCGCAACTTTGGAATGGCCAGTCCGGAAGGCTATCGAAAAGCGATGCGTCTGATCCGCCAGGCGGAGAAATTCCATCGACCGATCATCACCTTGATCGATACTCCGGGCGCTTATCCGGGTGTCGGCGCTGAAGAGCGCGGACAGGCGGAAGCCATTGCCCGCAACCTGCGCGACCTGTTCGATGTCAGGACCATTATCCTGGCGTTTGTGACCGGTGAGGGGGGGAGCGGAGGTGCCCTGGCCATCAGTATCGCCGATCGGATTTTTATGTTCGAGAACGCCATGTACTCGGTCATTTCACCGGAAGGATGCGCTTCCATTCTATGGAAAGATTCCACTCTGTCCAAAGAGGCCCTGGAAGCCTTGAAACCGATGGCCTCAGATATGGAAGACCTGGGATTGATCGATGGGATTGTGGAGGAACCCAAGGGAGGATTTCAAAGCAATCCGGCTTTTTGTGTCGAAAAGATGAAACAAATCATTATTCAGTCGGTTAAAGAACTGGAAACCTTGTCTCCGGATGAGCTGATTGAAAAACGTTTCATGAAATTCCGCTGGATTGATTCTTTCAAGGAGGAATAAATGCCCTATAGTCGAATCATCGGAACAGGATCCTATACCCCGGAAAAAATTTTGGACAATCATGATTTGGAAAAAATGGTTGAAACATCCGATGAATGGATCACGGAACGAACCGGGATTAAATTCCGGCATATTGCCGATACGGTCGATAACAGCGAGATGGCGAGCCGGGCTGCCCAGTCGGCGCTCCAAGCCGCCCAACTCAATCCCGAAAAAATCGATCTGATCATCGCGGCGACGGTAACTCCCGACTATATTATTCCCTCCCTGGCTTGTCTGGTTCGAAACAAAATCGGAGCCACCAATGCGGCCGCTTTTGATCTGAATGCCGGCTGCACCGGCTTTATTTATGGAATAACCATGGCCGACGGCATGATCCGGAGCGGCATCTATCATTCCGTTTTGGTTATCGGTACGGAGAAACTTACGTCTCTGACCAATTGGACCGATCGGAACACCTGTGTTTTGTTCGGCGACGGAGCCGGAGCCGTTGTGCTTCAACAGGACTCCAAACCTGGAATCGTGGATGCCTCGCTGGCAGCCGACAGCAAAGACGCCATGGAACTCTTTATACCCGCCGGCGGTTCCTCCTGTCCCCTCACTCCGGAATTACTGGCTAACCACCAGCACAAGATTTATATGAATGGTTCCGCGATCTTTAAACTCGGAGTTAAAGCCATGGTTTCCATCAGTAAAAAGATCCTCAAAAAAAATAATCTGAGTGCGAATGAACTGGACTGGCTGATTCCTCATCAGGCCAATCGTCGAATTATCGATTCAGTGGCGGATCTCCTCAGAATCGATCAGCAAAAGGTGATCATCAATCTTGAAAATTACGGCAATACCTCAGCCGCTACCATCGGCATCGCCCTGGATGAAGCCGTTCGCGACGGCCGAATTCAACCCGGACACCACGTGCTACTGACCGCATTCGGTGCCGGCCTGACCTGGGGCAGTGTCCTGATCCGAATGTGAGCCTCTCGTTCATGATGCCTGCAATTCAACGCCTGATTCCAATTCTCCTCCTGGCTCTTGTCATCCACCCGGGTACCGGGTACTCCCAATCAATTTTAGATTCTTCTTTCACTTCCTCTCAAAACGGAGTCGGCCTTCATTGGGGTATCCTGGATCTGAATCTGACCACGGGGTCTATCCGGTATGAGCATCAAAGCGATCATCAATTCGCTCCGGCTTCTCTGCTCAAATTAATCAGTACGGCATTCCTTTTGGAGCATTTCCCCGATTCATTCATCCGTTCGACCCGTCTGGGATATGACGGGTTAATTGTTAATGATACCTTGCTGTATGGTAATCTTATTCTAAAAGCCGCAGGCGATCCCCTCTTCGGTGCCGAATCAGCCGGAGGCAGCCGCGATCTGTCCAAAGCCTGTCTCCAATTGAGAAAAAATAAAATCCGGGCGATCCGGGGGACGATTATCATCGATTATTCCGGATTGCCTGAAATCCAAACCAATCTCTATTCCACCCAGGAAGACCAACAATGGTGGTATGGGGCTCCCAGTTGCGGGATATCTTATCACCAGAACTATCTGGACCTGATGCTGGAACGGGATCGTGACTCCATCCGGGTTGTATTAACTCCCTCTCTTTTTGATTGTTCTATCCGATCAATGATCCGGCAGGGACTTCAACCCAGTCCCATCGTCAATGTCTACCTGAATGACAATCTACGGGAAATTGTCCTGGACGGCTCATTCCCTCAATCCTTATCCAATTATCGGATTAAACTGGCCGTCTCCAATCCCCCCTTGTTTATGGCCAGTGTTCTCAAACAAAAACTGCTGGAATTCGGGATTATCCATCAGGGGAAAATCAAATGGATTCACCCGAATGAGAGTATAGCATTGACCGACTACCGCGAAATTTCAGTCTTTCCGGGATCGAACCTGATGAAGATCCTGGAGATCGCCAATCGTGAGAGTTCAAACTTTATTTTCGACCAGCTGGTTTCACTTTATGACCATTTCAAGTCTAATTCATCGGGACTCAATCATTTGAATGAGTATGTGGAACATCGCTTGGGGCTTGAGGATTCACGTTTCATGATCCACCTGCTGGATTACTCGGGATTATCCCCTTATAATTCAATCACACCCTCCGTGATGGGGCAATTTATCCGGACTATTCATCAGCAGCCTGATCTGTGGAAAAAACTGATTGAGACCCTGCCCCGTGCGGCCGAAATCGAGGCCTTTAAAACCTTGTTACCCGATTCTGCCGTCATCAAAACGGGGACCTTGAAGAATTCCTGTTCACTATTTGCGCTGATCCGGCAGAATGGTCAGGAACGGGTTTTCTTGGGCTGGGTGGAACGGATTCCGGAAGGCGAATCGATGGTCTATTTTAAGCAAATGGCTGATTATATCAATCGAAATCCTGCCAAGCCATAACCCCCAAACGATAGTCAACCAGGAGTATTGATTCAATGAGAGCGTTAATCCAAAAAGTATCCCGGGCGGAGGTGCGAGTGGATCATCAGATGATCAGCCGAATCGATCGAGGGATTTTAGTGTTGTTAGGCGTGACCCATCAGGATCGGGAACCGGATGCCGACTATTTACTGGATAAACTGATTCAGCTTCGTATTTTTCCGGATGTCGAAGGAAAGATGAATCTATCGTTAAATGAGATTTCAGGTCAATTGATGGTCATCAGCCAGTTTACCCTGTATGGGGACTGCCGCCGGGGGCGCCGTCCCTCCTTCACCGATTCGGCCAAACCGGAAGCAGCGGAGCAATTGTATCATTATTTTATTGAGCAGGCGATGATTCGGTTGCCTGGCCGGGTGGCTCAGGGCGTTTTCGGGGCCATGATGGAGATCGAACTGGTAAATGATGGACCCGTCACCTTCATGCTGGAAAGTGAAGGCAGGCCGGGACGATGAAAATAAAGTATCCTCTGATTCTGGCCAGTCAATCTCCGCGCCGGATCCAGTTGCTGAATGATCGGGGATTCAATCCGATCATCCGTCCGGCCAATATCGATGAAGATCTTGATCCCATGACCGATCCCCGACAAACGGCAGCCGGATATGCGGCTGAAAAAGCCCGTGTGGTTATGGAACAGGTTCGCAATCAGGAATTCATTGTACTGGGATGTGATACCATTGTGGTGATTGATGATCAGGTACTGGGCAAACCCCGCGATCCGGATCAGGCCGCGGAGTATCTGAAATGCTTGAGCAACCGTTGGCATACCGTTCTTACCGGTATATGCGTCGCTCTCAGTCATGATGACCGGTCGATTACCCAGGTGGTGGAAACTCAGGTCCGGTTTCGGGAGTTATCCCTTCCTCTGATTGGCTATTATCTGGATCACGGCCATCCTTTGGATAAAGCCGGAGCCTATGGGATTCAGGATTGGGGAGCTTTTTTTATCGATGAAATCAAGGGGTGCTTTTTTAATGTGATGGGACTGCCGTTGAATGTTTTTCTTAAAAGCCTGGAAATTTTGGAATTGATCGATTGGAATTAATGGGAATGGCAATGGGCGATTCCGATTATCTCATGCAGTGAACCGTAATGATATCGGTCAAGATAATCCGATAGTTGGTGTTTAAGACTCAAAATACAATCCGGTTGTCGGAATAAGGCCGTACCCAACTGGATGGCCTGAGCTCCAGCCATCAAAAACTCCAGTACATCATTCAGATTGGTGATTCCGCCGGCGGCAATGATCGGGATTGAAACCTGTTGATGGACTTGATAGACTTTTAATAGCGCCATCGGTTTGATCGCCGGACCCGATAATCCGGCCTGAATGTTTTTGAATACCGGTTTTTGGCGTTCAATATCAATAGCCATTCCCAAATAGGTATTGGCGACCACCAACCCGTCGGCTCCCCCTGCTTCAGCCGCTTTTGCCGGTATTCCAATATCGGTGACGTTCGGCGTCAGTTTAACCAACACCGTTTTATCCGTCATGGATTTGATCCGCCGGGTCAGTTCCTCGATCAGTTGAGGATCAATTCCGAATGATAATCCTCCCTTTTTAATATTGGGACACGATATGTTGACTTCCAAGGCCCTGACTCTGGAAAGAGGATTCAGGGCTTCCACCAGTTTTAGATAATCCTCGAGGGTATTGCCGGCAATACTGATGATCAGAGGGACCCTCACATCATTATAGATCGGATATAGATCGGAAATAAACTCTTCAATGCCCGGATTGGCCAGTCCAATCGAATTCAGCAATCCGGATGGCGTTTCCATCAGTCTGGGAGGTGGATTCCCTTCGCGTTTTTCAAGGGTGATCGTTTTGGTCAGGACGGCCCCCCATTCATTTAAATCGACCATCGTGCGTAATTCCATACCATAGCCGAAACATCCGGAGGCAGGAATGAAAGGATTGTTCAGCTTCAGATCATCAATGGTGACGTTCAATCCGGCCATATAATCCTCTTGAGATCAAATACGGGACCGTCGGTACACACTTTCCGGTAGACAATCCCCGAGTCTTCTCGGATGGGATGAACACAACCATTACAAACACCAAAACCGCATCCCATATAATCCTCCAGTGAAGCAAATCCGGATACTTCCGGATGATCCATAATCATCGACTGCAATTTTTTCATCATCATTTCAGGGCCGCAAGTCAGTACAACGGTATTCGGAATCGATCCGTCCAGTAAGTCTTTTATATAATCCGTCACTAATCCCTGATGATAAGAGGATTTTTCCTGAGTGATCATTATCCGGTTTATTGGTAGTTTATCCAGTTCAGGCAGGTCAAGCATGGAGGCTGAATCGCGACTGCCCATCACCAGACTGGTCCCGGCCGGTAAACGGTTTTGATAATACCGGAGATAATAAAGTAGCGGAGGAAGACCGACTCCGCCGGCGACCAACACCAGGTTTTGCCAATCCGGAGAGGGAGAGGGGAAGGGATTCCCAAGAGGAAATAAAAGATCCAATTGGTTGCCGGGTCTACACTGTTGTAAATTTTGGGTTCCCCGGCCTTTAATTTTATAAATCAGCTCCAGATGGTGATGATCCCAGCCTGCAATTCCCAGAGGTCGGCGCAGTAACGGATCATTGGCTGCGGAGCTCAGGACCGACACAAACTGGCCGGGAAGAGCGTCCAGATCGCTATCCATTTCGAGGACCAAATGATGAATTTGCTCCGCGACCGGCTGATTGGACAGGACCGAAGCTTCGAAACGACGGAATGAATTCATTGTCGGTTATCCGGCTGGTGAGTGGGAGGCTGGAGTGTGTCTGTCCGGGGCGGAGTCTGGACAGGAGCGGCGGGTGGAGGAAGGCTGGTGGAGGAATCGGTTGGATTTTTCTGGCTAAGACTATCAGCGGGATTGACCGGAATGATTTTTTGCGAGCGACGGTTTGATGGGGGAAGGGGATGTGACGGTGTTGTGTCCGGTTGGGTGGGCGGTGACTTGATCGGGGTCTTGGGTGGAGAGGGAAGACTATCCGACGGTGGACCGGAAAGAGCCGTGCTGTCGATTTGGAGAGTGGAATCCATCTTCCGAGTGCTGTCAGCCGGTAAGCTGTCGATGACGCTGCTGTCGGTTGGAGTGTGGGGTTTAGTCTTCGGTGCCTCCAGTTCGCTCCGGCTTCGCTTATAGGCCAATGTCAATTCGTGTTCAGGAAATTCTTTTTCCATCCGGGCCAGGATTTGATTAGCTTTTTTCTGATCAAGGATTACCGAATTGAATAGATAGGCCAGTTTGGTCAGGATGATCGGCTGATGGATACTATCCCGTGAATAGGCCATCCAGGTGTTGGTAAACCAGTATGCCGAGTCGATCTTATTTCCAGTCAGATAATTCTCGATGGTCGCCATGATGGTGGCATTTTTGGCGGCTTCCGCCTGGACTGAATCGTCAGGCATGGTGATACCCAGGATATTCTGAACAAACCGGGTGGAATAATAATCTAGAATCAGTTTCTGATAATAGTCCTGAGCACTGGTGTTGTCGTGAAAGAGCGTTTCATAACACCATGCCAGATAAAAGGTGGCAATTGCCTTGTTTTCGTTCGATGAGGTCTGGTTGTCCAAAATGCTCCGGTAAATCTGGGTTGCCATTTGAGGATTCTCCAAATCCAACAGATAGATCTCCGCCAACTCAAGCTGCCAGGTATAAATCTGTCCCGATTCGATCTCCTGATAGAATTTTTTAATCTTGTTGAGGCTGTTCAAGTTGTTTTGAGGGGGGAACAGGATTTGAAACGAGCTGTCCATATGTCTCCAGTAAGTCAGAGTTGCCGGAGTCACACTGGGTGATGATGGATAGGAAAGATGATAAAAATCGATCAACGATGAATCAAGATCCAAATCCATTTCCTGAATGCTGGTTTTGATTTCCTGAATGCGTTTGATGGTTTCGATTTTACTCTGAACTTCGGGGATTAGTGTATTGTTTTTCTGTTCCGCTACCTTTTCAAAATTGAACAGGGCTGTTTTAAGATTCTGTTGTTGATAGAGATAGTAATTTCCTAACTGATAATGAGCATAGACCGTAATGCTATCAAGCGAATAATTATTGACCAGATCATCGTATAAGGTGGTGGCGATGGAATAGTTTCCCGATTTTTCCATCGTATAGGCCTGCTTGAATAAGGCAATCTCTAAAAAAGACTGATAGGTAAAAGCGCTGCGGTTGGTCGCTTTTGATTCCAGAAAACGGAGTTCTTCGATCAGGTCATTGATCATTGTTCTGGATTGGGTATAGTTTCCTTCATCGTTGTAAGCGTCTATGATTTTGAAGGTAAGCTTATACCGGATTGTCTTGTCGGAGGCATAATCCAAGGCTTTGATATAAAAGCGATGAGCATCATTATACTGGAAAAGCATGGCGTATGTATCTCCGCATCGTTCATTGGCATACAATGCCAGATAGGAGGGAATATTTTCGAGTGACTTTTGGAAGTAATCGTTGGCCAAAGAATACAATTCTCGTTTCCAATAGAGATTGCCGAGTTCAAGATAAATCTGACCGATCAATTTTTTATTGGATTCGGTTTTGAGCAATTCGCTTAGTATCGTTTCCGCTTCATTCAGATCATTCACTGCGATCAGGGTCCGAGCTTTCCAGAATCGGGTTTCGTTCAGCAGTTTGCTTTTAGGGTAGTTATTCAAAATCTCATTGAATTTTGTTAATGCACGGATATACTCATTGGATTCATGACGAAAATAATAGATCTGGCCGACCAGAAGCAGGGCATCGTCCACCCATCCGCTTTTTTTGTGGAATTGAAAGAGGAACGAGGCTTTTTCCAGGGATTTTGAGTAATAGCCCCGTTCTTCATTGCTCATCGGTCCATAGAAATCTTTTTTTCGCAGTTGGAAACCGTCTTTAAAGTATTTTCGCGATAGAAAAAAGGTGTTGAAGTAGGCGCAGGATTGCAATGCCATACAGGCTATCAATCCTAAAAGCAGCAAACGTTTAGTCATAATGGAAAACCTCGGAATAAAATGGGTTGGGTGTTTGATTCATCATCATCTGTATAATATATGGTTCCAGCTTAAAAGGCAAGAAAAAATTATGAATTATCTAAGAAAAATAAA
>JAGOEH010000284.1 GCA_017997825.1 Candidatus Delongbacteria bacterium
ATGATGTTGTCTGGTAATTTGATAGAGTGATAACCCAAGGGAAAAAGCGAGCGGATCGAATCAGGCCCTCAGTGACCATGGATAGTGATAAAGTGGCTGGATTAGGCTTGTCCGCTCAAGTTGAACTGATGACGGGGAGACGATAAAAGAATGATCAATCTGGATGGGAGTCGAATTCTGGTGACCGGAGGAACCGGTTCTTTCGGCAAAGCCTTGGTATCGAGAGTGGTGCGGCAGTTTAATCCCGAAAAGCTGGTGGTATTCAGCCGGGATGAAATGAAACAGTATGAGATGCAGAAGGCGTTTCCGCCCTCTAAAACCATGCGCTATTTTATCGGGGATGTGAGGGATCAGGCTCGACTACACCGGGCTTTCCGCGGAATCGATATCGTGGTGCACGCCGCCGCCATGAAAATCATCCCGACCGGTGAATATAATCCGATGGAGGTCGTGAAAACCAATATCCTGGGTGCTCAAAACATAATTCAGGAAGCCGTCGATCAGAAGGTGTCGAAGGTGATCGCCCTCAGTACCGATAAGGCCGTCAATCCCATCAATCTTTACGGCGCCACCAAACTGGCGGCCGAAAAGCTGATGGTCGCCGCCAATGTCTACTCGGGTGATGCCCACACCCGCTTCTCCTGTATCCGTTACGGGAATGTGCTCAACAGCCGGGGCAGCGTGATTCCATTGTGGAAAGAACAGGCCTGTACCGGTAGCGTCACGCTAACCGATGAACGGATGACTCGTTTCTTTATTACCCTGGATCAGGTGGTGGACTTTGTGTGGATGGTTTTGGATCGGATGAAAGGTGGAGAAATCTTTGTACCCAAAATCCCCAGCATGAAAATTACTGATTTGGCTCAGGCTGTAGCTCCGGGTTGCCGTCATGTCCGTATTGGAATGCGGCCCGGTGAAAAACTGCATGAAATCCTGATTTCGGAAGATGAATCCCATCATACCATTGATCAGGCGGGATGCTATATTATAGCCCCTGAATTTTTGAATGATATCGTCGAGGAAAGCTACAGCGGGCATCAAAAAATGCCGGAAGGATTTCGCTACGGCAGTGATACCAATACCGAATGGCTCTCCGCTGAAAAACTGTTAAGCCTGATCAACATAGAAGGTTAATGGTTATCAGGATATACCTTATTATTCGATTGGTATGATTGATTTGAATCGATTAACCGGGAATTGCGGTATGATATCCGATAGGCGGAAATCTACGTTGAAATTGGTGATTGATGAGTGTTTCTGGGGAGATTATAGGATCGATCCGGAACAGAGCTTGCAGCGAATTGAGATGAAAGACCAAGCGTTTATCCGGTTTCTGGTGTCCCGTATTCTAGAGCATAGTTCGTTTGCCTCGTCTCGTCTGCTTGGATTGTTTAGTTCTGATGAATTGGATGAGGTATTATTGGCATATAAAGGAGAATCACGGTTGGTCAAGCGGGCGGAAATGGCTCGGGCCGCGATTTTTGGGATAGCTCCCTGGGGAGTGCATCAATGGCCGGTTCGTTAGATTATCCGTGTTTGTATCAGATTCAGGATAGGGTACTTAAGGCTGGACTCGGGCTTGAAACCGGATTGTATCTGACCGGAGGAACGTGTTTACATCGATTCTATTCGGAACGCCGATACTCGGATGATTTGGATTTTTTTTGTAATGATAATGAATTGTTCCGGGATTATGTCCGAGAGTACCGGGAAGCAATCAAGAATCAAGGGATGTCGGAACAGCTCGTTGTGGATTCTCGGGATTTTGTAAGGTTAAAGATTAATGACAGCTTAAAAGTGGATTTTGTGAATGACCGGGTATATCGATATGGAAGAATAGAAAAAACGGATGAAGGGTTTAGGATTGATAATCTGACTAATCTGTGTGCCAATAAATTAACAGCTATTCTTGGGCGGGATGAACCCAAAGACATTTTTGATTTGCATACCCTGTCATTAACTTTCAGATTTCGATGGTCGGAAATGATAGCCATAGCCGGTAAGAAATGTGCTTTCGATTCGGACTATTTCATATACCGTCTTAAGTCATTTCCATTAGAAATGCTTGATTCGCTGGCCGTGTTGGATAATCGATATTGCCGTGAGGTAAAAGATGGAATGGCGGATTTAATCGAATCCATTCTGAGCGATCGGGAAAACATTCCACCAAAGCGAATGATGGATAGTAGATCCGATGACCAAACTTAACGAGGGAATGATTATGAGAATTGCATTGATCGGCTGCGGCCGGATATCGAAGAATCACCTACAGGCTATTCACAACCTGAAGGAATTTGAGTTGACGGCGGTCTGTGATATCATTCCGGAACGCGCTAAATCTGTGGCGGATGAGTATGGCTGCCGCTGGTACCAGGATTATCAGGAGATGCTGGATAAAGAAGATCTGAATCTGGTGACGGTTACAACGCCTTCCGGGCTTCACGCCAAAATGGGAATCGAGATAGCGCGTCGGAAGCGGGATGTCTTGTTGGAAAAACCGATGGCTATTCGTTTAAAGGATGCCGATGAGGTGATCGAAGAATGCGACCGGAATCAGGTCCGATTGTTTGTGGTTAAACAGAACCGGTTGAATTCCACCATGCAGTTGGTGAAGAAGGCGATCGACAAAGGGCGCTTTGGACGGATCTATATGGTGGTATGCAATGTGTTGTGGAACCGGAACGAAGAATACTTTGAACAGGCCAAATGGCGGGGAACCTGGGAATTTGATGGCGGGGCCTTCATGAACCAGGGCAGCCATTATGTGGATGCCCTGCAATGGCTGTTTGGTCCGGTGGATTATGTGATGGCCTCCACCGCTACCCTGGCCCGGCATATCGAAACGGAAGACACCGGGGCGGCCATTGTTAAATTCCGCAACGGCATGATCGGTACCATGAATATTACTATGCTGACATACCGTCGTAATTATGAAGGCTCATTCACCATCATCGGAGAAAATGGAACGGTAAAAGTTGATGGGGTAGCCATGAACAAAATCGAAAAATGGGAGTTTGCCGATTACGACGATGATGATCAATTGGTCGATTCCATCAACTACAATCCTCCCAATGTGTATGGTTATGGTCACCAATTATACTATGAAAATATCCTGTGCGCTTATCGGGGTGAGGTGGTGGAGAGTGTGGATGGCCGGGGAGGCAGAAAGTCTCTGGAGATCATCCACGCCATCTATCTTTCCGCCAAGAACAACCAAAAAGTCAATCTGCCGTTGTAGAAAGTTTGTCTCTAAATGAAATTCGATGTATGTCAAGGTAATATAAAAGCGAAAAAGGATAAAATGGCTGTAAAAAGGTTCATAAAACGGGTAAAAAACACCGTCGAATTTTATAAATAAAATACCCGTTTATGGACAGACTCTAGTTATTTGTGGTTAGCTCTACCTATTTGATTTTTGTTTATTTTCAATATTTTGTTTATATTTGATAGGCTAAAGATAATTCAATTATACCCTGGTGTCAGTTAAGAGGAGTAGTATTCAAAACATGATTAACTACAGTAATTCTAACGAATTGAAAATGAAAAAAATCAAACCGAATAGTGATGAAGATGAGACTCCGCTTGTGAGTATTGTTATTACATCATATAACCGTGCAG
>JAGOEH010000285.1 GCA_017997825.1 Candidatus Delongbacteria bacterium
GGTGCATTTCGGAGGCAGGTAATGAAACTGGATCACTTTCTCGCTGCCGTACATACCCGATTCATAGCGGGAGGTGACTACATAAGGATTCGGCACCACCGTGATATCCTTCAGATTGGATTCGGTAATGGTGCTCAAATTCTTCTTGACGGTGGTGAACTGGTACTTGTCGTCGGCGGTGATGATCTTGTTGGTGACGATGGTGCAGATTTCACCCTGCGACGGCATGACGGTACCTGATGGGAAATACATCAGAAAGATATTGCCGAAAGTCTCGTCGTTCTCGATGATCAGCACATCTTCCAGGGCATCGAACTGGCCGTTTTCATTACTGTCAAACAAATGATGCAGGCAGGGTGTATTTCTGGTTTTATTGAAAATGGTGAAGGGTACGCCGGGTGAGCCGAAGGGACCGACATTAGCCACGGCGGTGGTATCCCAGGTCAGTTCGTAGACATCGGGCACATAGACGTCATAGATGCCGTCAAAATAGATCTGAGCCGTGGAACTTCCGGACCAGGTATAGGACTTGAAATCGGGTTCAACGTTGGCGATGATGGGTTTGATGCCGTCAAAGATGGGGGCGTTATCGCTGTCCTGATCATAGAAAGGCCAGTTTTTGACCTCGAATCCGGCGTCGGTTTTGGCGTAGGTATCGCTGCCGGCGATTTTGACATTGAACAGCATGTCACCGGTTTCATCGTCGGTTGCGAACCCGATCTCATAGGTCTGGCCGGTGGTCCGGTCCGGATCCATCATCAGGATCTGCTGTTCGGCCAGATCGCAGTTGCCGGCGGTATGCAGGGCCACCGTGTCGGCGCTGCCTTTGACGATGCCGGAGGGTTTGCCGTGCGGCCGGATGGCCACCAGGTTATCGCCCGGGACATAGGGATCGGCCGGGATAGCATTTTCGAGCGGGGCAATCACACCATCCTCATGGTCGTAAGCGACGACGGCGTAAAGGTATTCGTAGCCGTTGCCCACATTCTGATCCACATAGTAGTGTTTGAGACCGGCATCGGTCCCCAGATTGAAGAATTTGCGCATGCTCGATTCGCCCTTGATGCCGTTTTTCAGGTCATAGACGGCCAGCGGAATATAACCGCGTGGAACGCCGTCCATATCCCGGATCAGATCGCCCCAGGTTACGCCGCCGTCATCGGAGCGATACACCTTGTAGCCTTCAAAGGCATTGGTTCCGGTCAGGGCATCATACTCATGATCGATGCCGGTGATCGTCCCGTTGGCATCCTTTTTGTAGTAGATACCTCGTTCGGCCCGGTCGTCCCAATACAGCACCACCTTGCCCTGATCGACAAAAGCTTTGACATCGGGTACCGGAGGGGACTCAGCCGACTGGTAGTTGTTGTTGTACAACATCTGGCAGAGCTGGGCATTGTTGAAGAGATCGGCCTTATTGGTGCCGTGGACCGAAGCGAAGGCGAAATTGATGCTTTCGCCGGGCTTGAGGTTGAAGGGCCCGGTGGCCACCACATAGGTGATATCCGGTCCGTAGGTATTAGGAGTCTGAGTCCAGTCTTCGGGATGAGGCTGAACATTGGTGGCGGGCAGAATTCCGGCCGCCATCTGGTCATAGGCGTCATCCTCATTTTTAGGCGCCAGCTCATAGGGGAAGACCTGGAGGGTGGTTAATCCCTTTTCCTGGCCGCTCTGAGGATCGATCGGGGTTTCCAGGACCTTCAGACCGACCCAGCCGACGCCGCTGGAGAAGAGGCCGCCGACCTGGTCGTCGCCGTCCCAGAGGTAGCTGAAGTTCCACAGGAGTGTATCAAAGTTGGGATCACCGACCGGGATGAAGGCGGCGAAATCGTCCATCCATTCGTTGGAGCCCTGTTCGGGGCAGTCCGGATCGTCGTGGATCCCGATATAGACGTCGTTCCATTCCTTATCGGAATTATTGGTCACCACCATTTTAAAGACAATAAAATCCTCATTCAGGAAATCGTTCCATTGCAGGCCCCAGATATCGACCCGTACGCCCATGGCGCCTTCCACGTTATCGGAATCGGAGACCGGGAAATACATTTCGCGGGTAGCGCGCAGTTCGCCATCCACAGCGCCCTTGAATCCCTTTTCCCCGATTTTAAATTTCTGATCAATGGGATCGGAGGGCCAGGCCGCGGGCCAGGACTGAGTGATATCGGAACAGGCGATTCCGATATTACCGGCTTCATCGTTCAGTCCGGAATGGTATCCGGGCAAGGGCATAAATTCATCGCACCCGGAGCGGACTGCGCCGACTGTACCGTCAGCCACCCGTTTTTTACCGTCGATCACAGCCGCTACCAATGGACCCATAGTCCAGCGGTAGGTGACACTGCCCCCGCGCGGAAACTGCCAGCAGGGTTTCCAGCGGTCATAGCCCAGGGTAGCCTTGTTGCTGATCACGGTAGCCACATTGCCGACATCCAGCCGGGTCCGGCGGATCGATTCGGCACCGCTGGGTTTATACAGAGCATTAACCACTTGGGGATCAAGCGGGTTCAGGTTGTACTTGGGTACAAGTACCTTATTGTAATACTCCAGTTTGCTTAAATCGCGGCTGTCCGCCGTCAGTCCGGAAATACCGAGCATCAGCAGTACGGCCGTTATCAGAATTTTATAGATAATTTTCCACATAGTCGCTCACTCCGTGTTAAAAAATGACCGATAAACCCAGTTTGATCTGCCGACGGGACAGGTAGAAATCGGGACGATGCTTGCCTTCATCCGATACACCGGTCGCTAAGGTCTGGTCGGGCAGTCCGGTGCTGGTGTAGACCATCCGCAGATTTTTGCGGTCGGTGATATTATTGCCCAGCATATACAGACGCACCACGTATCGGTTGAAAAGTTTGAAATCCTTGTTGGCGCTCAGATCGATACTGCCGGTCCAGGGCAGACGTTCGCTATAATTCTCACCGATGGCTTTGCCGCGGGCATCGGTCGGGGTATAGGGTAATCCGCTGCCGTAGCTGATCAGCAAATTGACGCCCCAGTTCTCGGGTTTACGGAAATCCAGAATAGCGCTGAAGGTATGGGGCTGATCCCATTCCATGGTAGTATTGTTCTTGGGCGGAACAATACCCCAGACCGATTCATTGTAAGCTTCGTCAAAATGGGTATCCCATTCCGCCGCATTCCCTTCGGCCCGAGAAAAGGTATAGCTCAACTTCCCGGTGAAAAAACGGCCGTAGCGCTGCTCCAGGTTCAGCTCGATGCCTTTGGAATTACCGTAATCGGCATTATAGACCCGGGTATAGTTATAGGGAACGATCACCATATGTTTGGTGGCTACCAGGTCATAGAAATCCTTGTAATAGGCGACCACACCCAGCGCCAGCTCGTTGGTCAGAGCAATATTGAATCCCACCTCATAATTGATGGTCTTCTGGGGATCCAGATTGCCGTTACCGATAATCATATCCCACAGATTGCCCATGCCCAGGGTATGGCTGGCGGTGGCATCCCCTTTTTTATAGTTGTGCATCCGATAGTATTTTTCCCATTCCGGAAACTGATAGAAGACGCCATACGAAAAGCGGAGCACGGCCCTATCGGTTACCGGGAAGGAAAAGGCCAGCCGGGGAGAAACAAATCCTTTG
>JAGOEH010000286.1 GCA_017997825.1 Candidatus Delongbacteria bacterium
CGGATTGGGGAAGAGAATCCCGATGGACGACAGCCCAGATCGTGGGAACCGCCCTAGTATAGGTACCACCTTCCGGACGGTTGATCAACCGGCGATCGACGGCAATCTGGGTTGAACCGCCGCCATCCAGATTGATCGCTTCACAGCACCCCAATTGCTGCATGAGCAGCGCCAATTCCGGCAAACTCAAGCCGGTACTGGCGGATTGGCGTCCATCCACCACCAACAGGATCATATGTCGATCCGGGGTATACCCAATGGCAGTCCGGGGATCCCGATTATTCAATCCGACTCCCGATCCCCAAAATACCTCTTCATCATAGCTCACCCGAATCCGGTTGTTCTTGATCAGCATTGGTCCGCCGCCCAATCCGAATTGCAGATCCGGATAAGGGGTTCCCTGGGACCGAACCGGTGTCGCTGCCGGATTTGCTCCTTCATGATTCGGTAACGGCTCATTAAAGATATAGATATCCGATGGAGTCCGGCCAAAGTGATAAATCCAGTGGGCGGCCGGCTGAAGCAGGTGATTGAACCCGAGGAAGGCCCGGGTCACCGGATAGCTTTGGCTTCCACGGGTAAGAGCACTGACATTTTCAGCCGGGATTTGATCCGGATAGACAACGGCTGAATAGGAAATTCCGGTTCCGGTATCGAAAAATCCCCCGTTAATGGCCGCATAGCCACCGATGCGGCGGCAAAAATCAGGGACTCCTTCTTTACGGGCCGCCAAAGTAGATAAGTAGGGACGGATGGCTACCAGGGTATCATTCAGATCAACATCCAGATACCAAGCCCTGAGCGGCAAGGTGGAATCCATTCCGGCCATGAGTCTGACGCCGGCCGGCAGCTGAGGATACTGATTACTGATGTCCTGCCATAGTATTTGCTGAGCCGTAACAAAACTCACCCAGCTCAGCCAAATCATCAATCCATATTTCATGCTTCGGCTCCTGATCGCTTTAGGTGATGATCATTTCGTAAGCTGCACCGTATAAATAAAAGAAACTGAATCATCGGACCACCACTAATCGGCGGACCGAGTGCCCGTAACGACCTGCAATCCGGCAAAAATAGATACCGCAGGGTAAACCGGTCAGATCGGTTTGGACGGTATGACGGCCGGCGGAATACCATTGGGATCGGACAGATCGTATACAACGGCCGGCGATATCATAAATCTGAATGCTCAGGGATTGAGATGATGGGATATGAAACGCCAGCGTGATCCGGTCATCAGCCGGATTGGGATGGATCGATTGGATCGTGATGGTATAATCGGAAACAGGAGAAATGGGTTCGGCAGTTTCCGGAAGCCCGGTCGAGGTGGTGTCGTGCCGCCGATTGGTATTCAGCAGCATCACGGCATCGGTGAACAGATAGCGGGCTCCCAGATCCCGGCTGCTAATCCGCAGCCGACCCGTTTGTCCGCTTTCAAAATAAAAGTCACCCAGGCGATACCACCGCTGCCGATAGGTATCGCTCTGATCCACCCGCAGGGTATCGATGCCTCCGGCATGTGAAATGATATAGTGGGCATTGGGATGAGCCTTATAATGGGTGATCAGAAACGGATAGACTTCGTACCAGCCGCTCCGGGGAACTTCAAAGCGATACTCTACCCAGGCCGAATCATCGGTATCGGTATACCGGCATCCTCCCTGGTATCCGGGGATACCGGAATAATCCTTCCAGTGGGTTGAGAATTGAACCCACGGGGTATCGGTTTCCTGAATGATGATCGGATCCTGCCGCCATCCCTCAGGACGTCCCGGAATGTCGGCCGGTTCCTGATAGACCTGTTCATGCAGCAGAGGCAGGATCTCCATCAGGGGAGCATGATACCAGATAACATGCCCTTTCAATCCCCGATGACGGGTATAGCGGATCATTTCAATCACCTCATTGGTAGCCACCTTCCGGCCGTTGGCCGTAGTGGTCAGTCCGGGATAGCAGTGTGAACTATCCGCAATATGTGACAGCTGACCATCAAGTTCCTGCTTAAACATGGCCGCGGTTTCCCAGTAGACCTGCGGCGAAACGTAGTCCAGATATCCCTGGTTGATCCAGGGACGCCAATCCTGGCAAAAATTGTCATATCCGTAGCGATACTGGACCGGGGCATTGCTGATATGGAGATCGGGATTGACGGCTTTCAGGCTGTCATGGATCATGTTAATGAAAAGGGTCAGTTTTTCGGCCCGCCAGGCTCTCCATTCCTCATCGGATCCCGATTGGGGAGGTGCCGTTCCATTGTGTTCATTTTTATACAGCATGACCGTGGCGGAATCATACCCGCAATCCAATTGGGGATATCGGATCCGGTCCAATTCGATTCCATCGACATCATAACGGGTAACGACCTCCCGGCAAAGATTGAGCAGAAACTGCTGAGCCTCAGGATGACAATGGCTGAGCCATTGGTAGATGATTCCTTCACTGCTGCGGAACTCGGTCTGGCCGTTACGGTTCATGGCAAACCACGTAGGGCGGACCCGGAACAGATCATTGTTGGAGCCGACGGTGGCGGCGAATCCCCATTCGAACCAAGCCACCACCTCCATTCGGTTGCGGTGGGCTTCAGCGATCATATCCTCCAAGACATCCCGGGTTTTAACAACCCCTTCATCGCTCCGCTTGCCCGTTAAATCATAAAAAACCTGACTGGGGAAATAGGGATAGCCGTAACGCCATACGTCGACCAACACGGTATTGATCCCGTTATGGGCCAGCGAATCCATCACCGAGGCAATCTGAATCTTGCTCGGCACCGCTGTTCCGGCCCAGGCCAGCCATACTCCCCGCATCTCCGGTTCACCACCGTAGATGGTCATCATCCCCCAGATCATCATCCATCCGACCAGTTTCTTCACACTCATCCTTTTCTCCGCTTTCACAGCCGGTTAAACCATCTGGTGCATCATTCCGGTATTGATCAATCCGCCGGTTTATAGGCTAAACAACCGGATAACGATTTCTTTATGATACACAGCATCATCTGAATTGTCAAGCCTTGAATCACAATCGGTTCATTCCGAATCATCCGAGTAGGTGCGCCCTGCCGGGCGCATCCAAAAAAAAAGCAGGTCGGGATTGCCGGCCTGCTTTTTTTTATTCGACTTCATATTTATTTCAGCAATGCCATTTTTCTGATATCCGATACGCGGCCGTCAATTTCCAGGCGATAGAAATAGATCCCGGAGGGCAGATCATCGGCATTCAGTTGGAACTGGTGGGCACCGGATTCAAGGAGTTGATCGATCATGGTTTTGACCCGATGTCCCAGCATATCATACAGATCCAGTACGACATGAGCCCGGTGATTGATGGAGAATTGAATAGTGGTGGAGGGATTGAAGGGATTAGGGTAATTGGGAGCCAGGATGCAACCGGTTTTGGGATTGGTCTGAGGTTGACAGATCCCGACGGCGGCAGCCTGGCGGACCTTGACAAATTGGGTATCAGCCGGATACATATTCTGGCCGAGACTGTCGATCAGAAAGTAATAATTGAGGGAGGATACCGCACCGGCGCTGTTCTGAACCGGGAAGGCGCACACCAGAGAATCGGCCTGGCGGTTAACCAGATAGGCTACCATGCCG
>JAGOEH010000287.1 GCA_017997825.1 Candidatus Delongbacteria bacterium
AGATAAACAATGGTGACGCCGTCACCGCCTGATTCGGCGTCGCCGGGGCTGAAATGGGATACCACCGGATAGGTTTTAAGGAAATCGCGGATGAAGGTTTTAAGAATACCGTTTCCCAGACCATGAAGGACTCTGACCTGGTTGATATCCGCCACACAGATACGGGATAGAAATTCATCGACTTTTTTGATAGCCTGTTCACAGGAAAAGCCCCGAACATCAACCTGGGTACCCAGATTGGGGCTGGTTCCATAGGCCATGTGAGGAAGAGCCGGAACCGGTGCAGCCTGATTTTTCATTTCATCCGGCATCGGGAAAAGATCTTCGCGTGAGGTAAGGACCATAATATTTCCGAATCGGATCTGGACCTTGGGACCATGATGGGACATCTGAGTGATTTCACCCACCGACTGCAGACTCTCGACCCACACAAAATCGCCCAATTGGGGGTTATCCAGGGGCTTTTTATCGGATTGGCGGGTTTCTTTTTCCTTATGGAGATCCTGTTTGATCTCTTTACGAATCTGGTCAATGATTTCCCGACCCTGAACAATGGTATCTTTTTCGGCATGAGATTCCTTGATTTCAGTCACGACCTTCTCAACGACCGAACGGGCGCCTTCGACAATTCGGTTGGCTTCTTCCAGGGCTTGAGTTTTAGCCTGATTGATGTATTGTTTGATGTGGCGGGTCTTATCTTCATATTCCCCGATCATTTCCTGGAGTTGAGACTCTTTCATTCCCAGTTCGCGCAGTTTATCCTCATACAGGGAGACCTTTTTCTGAAGATCGATGATGATATCGTTCAGCTTGGCCTCTTGTTCGTTTTGTCTTTTCTGGGCGTTGCTGATGATATAGCCCGGTATACCCAGGTTTTTGGCGATCTCGACGGCAAAGCTGTTTCCGGGGACATTCAACAACATCCGGTAGGTCGGCTGAAAGTTTTTGCGGTCAAATTCCATCGATGCATTGATCATTCCCTCTTTCTGATAGGCATAGACCTTAAGGGCTCCATAATGAGTCGTGATGACCCCCCGGGTTTTCTTGAGCAACCAGTCATCCATGATGGCCATGGCCAACAGGCTACCTTCTTCCGGATCGGTTCCATTTCCGATTTCGTCGATCAGAACCAGTGTTTTATCGTTGGCACGTTTAACGATTTTTGTCAGGTTCCGGATATGGGAGGAAAAGGTACTCAATCCCTTTTCGATGGATTGCTCATCTCCGACATCGGCGAAAATATCCTGGAACAGACCGATATCGGAATCAGGGGAAGCGGGGATCGGAATGGCCAGGTAGGTCATCAGAGCGAGAATCCCGATAGTTTTGAGAGCCACCGTCTTGCCGCCGGTATTAGGGCCGGTGATCATGACCATATAGGCGTTGGATTTGCCGAATTCGATATTCAAAGGAACTACGGTTTCGGCTTTCTCGATCAGCTTTTCATCCATAACCATTTCATAGAGATTGGGTTTTTGCTTCAACATCAGTAAGGGGTGTTTGGCGTCGATCAGTTTGACGATTCCCTGGTCATTGACTTTGGGAACGCCGGCATTGAACTCGACGGCAAACCGGGCCCGGGCATGGAGAGAATCGATGTAGGCCAGGATTTTTAGGTTGGAATCGATATCCAGCAGGCGCAGCCGAAGATGGTTGGCCACATCCAGCAAAATCCGTTCAATTTCGCGTTTCTCATCCAGTTCGAGCTGAAGAATGCGGTTGTTAAAATTAACGATCTCGACCGGTTCGATAAAAATAGTACTCCCGGATTCGCTCTGATCATAAACGATTCCGGAAATTGCGGTCCGATTCTGGACCTTGACGGGAAAAACATAATGGCCGCTTCGCATGGTGATATAGCTCTCCCGTAAAATACCGGATGAGGTATAGCGTTGGAGAAGCTCCTGAAGTTTTACCTGGAACTTGTTTTTCATATCCCCCATCTTTTGGCGGATAGAGCGTAATTCCTGGCTGGCATCGTCCCGGATAGTTCCCTCATCATCAATCTTGGCTGAAATGATGGTTTCCGCATCCCGCACATCGATCAGCTTGAGGATCTTATCGACTGTCAGAGGATAGGCTGCTTCCATCTCATCTTTTCGAGCTGCGATCAGACGGCAGATAATCATGACATGCCGAATTTCCAGATATTCCTGGGCCGATAAAAACGAACCCTCGATCTGAAGTTTTCTCAGGCTGGGGCGGATATCGGAAAAAGCGCTCAGGGGGAAACTAATATTCTTTTGGAGGATATCGATAAATTCATTGACTTCGGATAATTTAGTATTGAGGATGCTGAGATTGAAATAGAAATTATTTTTCTGAAAATACTCCGCGGCCGGCGGGGAGTAGCAATAGAGTTTGACCAGGTTCAGGATCTTGTTGAATTCGAGGATGGTACAGGTATGTTGATCCATGGTTAAACCCTATTCGTTAAAAAAAGCGGCGCTGATCAAATCAGCACCGCTTTAAAGTTTACTCGTCCTGCAGTTGTCGTACTCGTTTCACCATCTTCCGACGGGCTGCATTGACTTCTCTTTTTTTGCGATCACTCGGTTTTTCATAACGCTGATGTTTTTTATAATCAGCAATAATACCGGATTTTTCGCAAATCTTGGTGAATCGTTTTAAAGCTTTTTCAAAGGATTCACCATCCTGGACAATAATACCTGGCAAACTGTATCGCCTCCTTCACCACGTTTGATTTTCTCGCATTGACACTATAACATTTTTTAGGATGAATGTCAAGACATTTTTATTTACGCTATCGAAGGATCAGATGATCAGCTCAAGTTCCATTTCATCCATTCGCTTTTCGCAGTAATGACATTTAAGCTGAATCGGATCTTTTTTCAACACATAAAAACGGGTATTGACTTTCTCCTGACAGGTAATACAGCGGGGATTGTTACAGCGCACGATGTTTTCCAGAATATCGGGCAGTCTGACCTTTTCCTTCTGAATGACCTGATAGTCCTTGACAATGCAGTATGTGGCGTAGGGACTGATAATTGCGATTTTGTTCAACTGATTGGACGACAGGGTATAATTCTCGATCTTAATGATATCCTTTTTTCCATATTTACCACTGTCAAAATTCATGCCGATCGACAGGACACAGTCCTCCCCGATCCCCAGAACCTTCAACGTTTTAAAAGCCGTACCGGCTTTCAAATGATCGATGACCGTACCGTTTTTGAGTTTCGAGACCCGGATGGTCTTGGATTCGTCAATAATCTTTTTCATAGATTGATCCCCAGGACTAAAGATAATAGAGCTTTTCGGATTGTCACCCCGTTCTTGGACTGTTGAAAGTATTCAGCCTGAGGGGTGCTATCCAGTGAGGTATGAATTTCGTTGACACGGGGTAAGGGATGGAGGATCTTCAGGTTATCCTTAATCGTGGTCAGGATTCGCTTATCCAGAATATAGGCATTTTTGACCTTTTCATATTCGATCGCATCAAAGAATCGTTCTTTCTGGATCCGGGTCACATACAGAATATCCAATTCGAAAAGATAGTCAAACAAGTCGGTGGTTTCGTAATAGATCTGATCATGCTCGGAGAGTTG
>JAGOEH010000288.1 GCA_017997825.1 Candidatus Delongbacteria bacterium
CAGAGCCAGCATTCGCTGGGTCATGACCTGGTGGTCGGAGAGGAAATCGTCATACAGTCCGATATCTCTGGCCGGGAAAAGAATCACCCGATCCGGAGGCAGGCACTCTTCGAGATCATCCTGGACAATATGGGCATAATCATCGGGAATAACCAGTAGCCAGGTCCGGCCGGTATAGCGGGCCAGAGCGCCGGCCATCCAGGCACACAGGCTGCCGGCCAATGAATGAATAACCGCTTCCTGATCGGATTCCAGCGATTGGATCACGCGACGGAATGGTTCCGTTTCGGTCAAACGGCGATAGAACTCATCGAACATGGCATGCCGGATCAAGGTTTGGGGTTGGGGGTGTTTTTTTTAAGAGTGGGAATATAGCTTTGGATTAAATCATAACAAGCCGGAATATCTTCGGTCGCCAGACAGGATTCGATCCGGTCCTTGAATTCCAGAAATCGGGTTTTGGTGATTCGGGGGGGAGCGGCCTGGAAAAGACCGGGATACTCGGTCGGATGGACGCCTTCCTGGTGGGTGGCCAGTTCCTCCGTCAGTTTTTCTCCCGGACGGAGTCCGCTGAAAATGATGGGAATATCATCGTAGGGCCGCAGACCTGCCAGATAGACCAGATTCTCGGCCAGTTTCAGGATATTGATCTGCTGTCCCATATCCAAAACAAATATATCGCCGCTGCCGCCGACCTCAGCACTCTTGAGTACCAGGCTGACCGCTTCGGGGATCGTGATGAAATACCGGCTGACCCGTTTATCGGTAACCGTGATCGGTCCCCCCAGACGAATCTGGTTGATAAACAGCGGAACGACCGATCCCCGGGATCCCAAAACATTTCCGAAACGGGTAATAATAAACCGGGTCGAACTGGAGGCAAACTGGCTTTGTAAATAAAGCTCGGCCAGACGTTTGGATGCACCCATCATATTGATCGGATTGACGGCCTTATCGGTCGAAATGAAAACAAAGCGCTCGGTTTTGTATAAATCAGCCACCTGAGCCAGTTTGCAGGTCCCCAGGAAGTTGTTCTTGAGTGCTTCACCGGGATTATACTCCATCAGCGGAACATGTTTATGAGCGGCGGTATGAAAAACCAGATCCGGATGGAAATCATTGAACAAAAACGATAATCGGGCCAGATCATTGATATCCGCGATGACCGGGGTCAGTCTCAATCCCGGATAGCGGCTGCGCAGCTCGGAATGAATATGATAGATGCTGTTCTCTCCTTTACCCAGAAGAATAATATGGCGCGGTGAGTATCCCGCAATCTGGCGCCCGATTTCCGAACCGATCGATCCTCCCGCCCCGGTGATCAAAACCACCCTATCAGCAATAATACCCGAATCGATCCATCCCAGGGTATGCTGAATCTTTCGATCAAGAATATCCTCCAGTTGTATCGCCCGAATCATCCGGAACTGCAGTCCATTCCGATCCACTTCCTCCTCATCGGGAACCAACCGAATCTCCAGATTCTTTCGCGAATAACTTTTAATAAACCGTTCCAGCTTATCTCCTTTAAATCCCGGCAGAGCAATAATAATCTGATTGACTTTATGGCGATCGATCAGAGCGGCCAGATTATCCGTCCCTCCCCACACCAAGCATCCATCGACATTCTTTCCCCACAGCGCCGGATCATCATCGATAAATCCCACCAATTCCAACCCCTGGTCATGAAGCATCATTCGCAATTCTCCCACCAGGCGTCGACCTACCCGGTTAACTCCATAGATCAGTATCCGTTTCATCGGGGGTATGACGGCAATCTTACGCTCGATCAAATATCGATAGGCAATCCGGGTGGTCGTCAGAAAGATGAAATTGATCAGGAATTCCGTCAACAAAATCGTCCGCGGAATGGATTTGGAGGAAGGATAATTGGAAAAGACGATGGTTTGCCTGAGCCACTCTTTATAAGGTATCAGCTCGGCATTATAGTGAAGATTCAGCCAGTAGATCACCATTAAAAGTAATACCCCAAGCATTGCCAGAGGGAAATTTAAATACCGGTTTTTTTTCAGCCGGTCCAAATAGTATACCACTTCCGCTTTTTTATACACCAGATAGCCCAGGGCCGCCAGAATCATGACCGTGATATACCAGTTGCGGAAGATATTGATAAAAATCAGGGTAATCGTGCCGAATAAAAAGGGTTTCAAAAAATTAATCAGGTCATGATGGGAGAAATAGCGCAGCATAACCCGGTAGGATCGGTAATAGAAAAGAGCCAGCAGGCGGATAGCGACCAAGCTGGGGATCAGCCAATAAAATTGATGCAGGTACTCGATCGGGATGATGAAATCAAAACGGATCAAATAGGACAAATAGAGACCGGTAACGATCAGCAGAGTATCCAGGCAAATCAGCAGAATTCGTTCAATACTAATCTTCATAGACATTCAACCTGCTTAAACGAAAACCAAAAATCACCATCACGGCCAACAGAAAAAAGAGCATTTTGAGGGCCTGTTTGAAATCGATCATGGTGAGAAAAAAGGCGGTAAACCCGGTCAGGAAAGCCAGAAAGAAAAGAAAGAAGACGGCATCGGCCGGTGAAAGGCCCAATCGAACCAGTCGGTGGGATGAATGGTCTTTGCCGCCCAGATAGATGGGACGGTGCTTCAGGATCCGGTTGATCACCACCAGAATCACGTCGAATATCGGATAGGACAGTACCAGCAGGGGGATACAGATCGATAGTCCGGGACTGCTGGTTTTCCAGCTTCCCAAGAGGGCAATGGTACCCAGGACATACCCGATGACCAGACTTCCTCCGTCCCCCATAAATATTTTAGCCCTTGGAAAATTGTGAGGCAGGTATCCCACCATGACGCCCATGAAAAGAAAACAAAAGAGCCCCAGCGTAATCTGGCTGTTGTAGAGGCTGATCAGAGCAAAAAAGAGTGACGCGATGGCAGCCACTCCGCCGGACAAGCCGTTCATATTATCGATCAGATTGAACGCATTGATGATCCCGACCATCCACAGAATGGATACCAGATAACTGAAGGGAGCGGGCAGGAATGTGATGGCCGATACTTTGGCGACAAAAATGAGGGAGGCCAGGATCTGGATTATTAATTTCGGCAGAGCTTTCATGTTGCAGATATCATCATAGATTCCGGTGAAAAAAAGGAGTTGAGTCCCCGCCAGCATCCACTGGGTTTGGAGGTTTTCAGGCCACAGCTCCATGATCAGGATCAGAACCAAAGAGAGCCAGACAACGGCCGCCAGATCCGCAAAGAGCCGATAGCGTCGCGTCAATAAAGCGGCCAGAGCCGCCAGGTTCCCCACCAACAGTCCCAATCCTATCGGCCAGGGAATAAGCCCGAGTATCAGCAGACCCAATAAAAAAGCCAGCGTGATGCCGACCCCTCCCATCAGCGGAGTGGGCTCGGAATGGAAGCGGTCGTTCCGGGGATAAGCCATCATCCGGTAGCGCTTTGAAATATAAATCACCTGGCGGGTAATCAGCCAGCTCAGAAGCAGCCCGGTCAGAATTCCGGAAATGAGCATGGCATAGATCATCATGATAGTAAATCCTGATA
>JAGOEH010000289.1 GCA_017997825.1 Candidatus Delongbacteria bacterium
CCCTTGATTCGTCGGATGGCATCCGAGTGACCCTGGCTGACGCCGGGACCCCAAAAGGTATAGTTATGACCGTCGGTCAGAACTGATTCGCCCAAGACGCGAAGAACCGAGAACAATCCCGGATCCCAGCCCGAGGAGATGAAGGCCGTTTTTCCGGATTTGCGCGCGACTTCATCCATGGTGGCAAAGTATTCCGGGATCTTGGCGTGGGTGTCAAAACTATCGATGGTATTGAACATTGAGGCGAAGAGTGGTCCTTGTTCCGGCAAATCGGTGGCGGATCCTCCGCACAACAGCAAAGCGTCCAGTTGGCCCACATAAGATTCGGCATCCCGGATGTGTTTGAATACGGCGTTGGAGGCGGTAGTCTTGAATTCAGCCGGATCCCGGCGGGTAAAAATCACCACCAGTTCCATATCCGGATTCTTCCCAATCGCCAGCTCCGCTCCTTTGCCCAGATTTCCATAACCCACGATCCCTAACCGAATCTTCTTCTCCATTTTGTTCTCCTTCCTGAGGTTTTGAGACGAAGTGTCCCGGCATCACCGATATTCCAATCCATTGAACATTCCAACCACACTCAGCCATCAGGCTGATGGACATGAGACGATGAGGAATGGTCCATGAATGATACAGGAATGTCGGTGCAACATCCTATAAAATAACTGAAAGCGGGTCTAAAGTCAATATTAAAATCGGGGCTCGCTCAAAGAATGAAAATAAGACTTGACATTTTTTCCAAATGGCTGTTTACTTAATCAGTCGTGTTATGGGAATAATCCAGCCCTTTAATCCTGGTATAACCGGTTGTGACAGGAGCGAAATGAAGCCAACCAGTCGTAATAAACTGCCCGATCAGTTGGTCGGGAACCTTCACCGGATCTTTACCCCCGGAACAGTGGATAAAATGGTTTCAGCCATGGCGAGTCCCCGTTTGACCACCTGCCGGATCAATACGTTACTGGCTGAACCCGGCGATGTGATGCGGGCATTGAATAATGCCGGCTGTAAGCATGAAAAGCTGCCCTGGTGCCCGGATGCCCTGCTTTTTCGGAATACCCGTGAAAAGGAGTTGGAACGCCTGGATCTTTATGAGCGGGGGGCCATCTATCTGCAGAGTCTTTCCAGCCAGATTCCGGTTCGGGTGCTGGAGCCTCAACCCGGAGAGAAGGTATTGGATATCGCGGCGGCTCCCGGCAGCAAGACGACCCAAATGGCGGCTCTGATGGAAAATCAAGGCTGGATACTGGCCAATGAACTCAATTCGATCCGGGCCGAGCGCCTGAACTATAACCTTGCGAAACAGGGTGTCCGGATTGCCCAGCTCAATATCGACAAGGGTGAGCGGGTTGGGGAACGCTATCCTGAGACTTTCGACCGGGTTTTGGTGGATGCTCCCTGCAGCGGTGAGGGCCGAATCCAGTTCCATGATCCGGCCAGTTACCGTCGGTGGTCGGAATCCCAGGTCCGGGACCTGGCGGCGCTGCAGAAAAAACTGTTAAGCAGCGCCTGGCGGGGCCTTAAACCCGGTGGTATTCTGGTCTATTCCACCTGTACTCTCAATAAAACCGAAAACGAAGAGGTCATCGACTGGGCTCTGGCTCATCTCACGCTTCAGATCCAGCCCATTACGCTCCGTATACCCGGAGCCGTTATGGGAATGGCCAATGGACTTCATCCGTCCATTAGCTATGCCATCCGGTTGATACCGACCTCGCTGATGGAAGGATTCTTCATTTGCCGATTGATAAAAACAAGCTAACCTTATCATTAATCAGGAGTGGATGCGTATGCTCAGACGAAATTTAATCTGGATGTGCCTGCTGATGAGTCTGTCGGGAAGCCGGGGGAATGCCCAATCCATCCGGGATATTATAGCGCCGGTCAACCTGACGGTGGATCGTTGTGATACCTTGAGAGTTGGGAATCTGTTTTACCTGTCCGACTATCGGTTGCGGTTTCGGCCTGACACGATGGTGGCGGTTCGGTACGATTCGGTTGCCGGTTATCTGATGGTCACCCCCAGCGCCGAAGCTGAAGGCTGGTATCCCCTCGAGTTTAGTGTTCATGATCACCGGTATGTGATCCCGGTCCGGGTCCAGATCCGTCCCAGTCATACCTTTCGCTATCAATCCCCGGATTCGATCGGCCGGATCATGGTTTTCGGCTCGTTCAACAGTTGGAATCGTAACGAATTGCCGATGAATCGCGTCGACGGAGTATGGAAAACGACTATCGCGATCGATCCGGGCCGGTATGAGTATAAGTTTCTGATTGATGGTCAGGAAAAAATCGATCCGGCCAATCCCGAAAAGGTGCCTAATCCTTTTGGCGATTTCAATTCCATTCTCAGTGTTAGCCCGCGTCATCCCGAACAGGCTTATCTGCATCTGGAATCCAGCCGGCATTATCGGGGTAATCTTGAACTGACCTTCTGTTTGACGGTCAATGACCGGCCTTATCCGATCGATTCGGATGGTATTTTGGCTTTGCTTGACAATCGGTTGATGGATCGCTCTCAGATTAGAGTCAAGCAGCATCGAATGACAGTCAGCCTTAGCCGGGTCCAGATCGATTCCAGCCGGCAGTTTCGGGTGGCGGTTACTCTGACCGGATCGTCAGCCCGGGACAGCCAATCGCTTGAAATGAAAGGATTAAGCAGTCTGATGCAGACGGTTTTTCTGGAGCCGTACCATTTGCGGACTTCCTCGATTGATCCGATTTTATCCGGGGAGTGGGAAGAGTCCATTATCTATTCGATTATGATTGACCGTTTCATGGACGGCGATAAACGCAACAACCATCCGGTTGAGCATCCGGAATTGCTGCCCCCGGCCAATTTTCAGGGCGGGGATTTGAGCGGGATCATACAAAAAATCCGTCAGGGATATTTTGATAGTCTGGGGATCAATGTACTCTGGATTTCCCCGGTTAACCAGAATACCCTGAAAGCCGAACGGGAGTACCCGGAACCTCATCGATATTATTCCGGGTATCATGGGTATTGGCCGTCCGAACCTCAGCAGGTCGATACCCGGTTTGGGAGTTCGGATGAGCTGAAAGAGCTGGTTGAATTGGCTCATCAGCACGGAATCCGAGTTTTGCTGGATTTTGTGGCCCATCATGTCCACCAGGATCATCCGTTTTTCCGGGATCATCCGGAATGGTTCGGGCGACTCGAGCTGCCGGACGGACGCAAGAATTTGCGATTATGGGATGAATACCGCCTGACGACCTGGTTCGAACCTTATCTGCCCTCCTTCGATTTTGTTTCTTCCCGTGAAGCGCTGGAGGCGATGACGGACAATGCGGTCTGGTGGCTTAAGGAAGCCGGGATTGACGGATTCCGCCATGATGCCGTCAAGCATGTTCCCAATAGTTTCTGGGAGGTTTTGACCCGGAAAATCAGACAACAGATCGAATTACCCTTGGGCAAATCGATCTATCAGATCGGGGAGACCTTTGGGAGTTATGATCTGATCAGTTCTTACGTCAATCATGGACAGTTGGACGCCCAGTTCAATTTCAATCTGTTTTTTACGGCTCGAAATACCTTT
>JAGOEH010000290.1 GCA_017997825.1 Candidatus Delongbacteria bacterium
GGCAGGCCAGAAAATAGTAGTATTCCGAGTCGACCAGAATCCCGTCGAAATCGAACAGAATGGCTCCGGTTTCAGCCAATAAAGCCGGCAAGCGTTGGGCAGATGGGATATTCAATAGCGTGTCCCGACTTTTTGCCTGACCTCATCCAGGGTTACAAGGGCGATCCGGCGGGCTTTCTCCGCACCCTGTTTCAGGATCGATCGAACCTGATCCGGATTGCGGGTCAGTTCTTCACGTTTTTGACGGTAGGGTTCAAAAAAGGAGTAGATCACCTCGACCAGTTCCTTCTTGACCTGGCTGTATTTCAATCCACCAATCCGGTAACGCTCCTCGAGCTGACGGATCTCTTCCGGCTTCAGAAAAAGCTTATAGATGGCAAACAGGTTGCATTGCGCCGGATCCTTGGGTTCTTCCACCGATTTGGCGTCGGTGACGATACTCATTACCTTTTTTTTAATGGCGGCATGATCGTCGAAGATATCGATGGTATTGCCGTATGATTTGGACATTTTCTGACCGTCGATGCCGGGGATGACAGCGGTGGTCTCTTCGATCAGGGAATCGGGAATGACGAAGGTTTCGCCGAAGGTATTGTTGAACTTGATGGCGATATCGCGGGTGATCTCGACATGCTGTTTCTGATCTTTGCCGACCGGAACGATATGGCTTTGATAGAGCAGGATGTCGGCGGCCATCAGGACGGGGTAATAAAACAGACCGGTATTGGCGGGGATACCCTTGGCGAGTTTGTCTTTATAGGAATGACTGCGTTCCAGTAAACCGACCGGGGCGCTGTTTGAAAGATACCAGGCCAATTCCAGTACTTCAGGCACATCGCTCTGCACCCAGAATACCGAGCGTTCCGGATCGAGTCCCAGCGCCAGAAAATCCATGGCGGCATCCAGGGTGTTTTGCCGCATCCGCTCGCCGTCCTCGATGGTGGTCAGGGCGTGCAGATTGGCAATGAAACAGAACAGTTCCGAGCTGTTCTGATGGTGGATCATCTGTTTCATCATCGAAAAAAAGTTACCGAGGTGAAGCCGGCCCGAGGGCTGGATTCCCGACAATACGCGCATTCCATTCTCCTTTGGTATGGGTCCGATCCATGATGCCATTTCAAAATTCATTAATAAGGCGGCATATAAGGCGTCCAGGGTTCTGATCCGTATGAATGATCAAGATTCATCTGATTCCATGCTTTGTTTCATACTAATACCTAAACTTTAAAAAGTCAATCATAAAATAGCAGGAAATCAGAAAAAACAGGTTTCAGATCATGAAAATCGAGCGGTTTGAATCCGTCTCCGGAAAACTGGCCGGATAATCCAAAAAGACTAAAAAAAGACTTGCCAATCAAGCTAAAATATATTATCATGATATGAAATCCATTATTCTTACAAGGAGGATCGAATGAGTTGGTTGAAGGTTTTAAGTTATCTTATGATTGGATTGGGCTGTGCACCCTTATGGGAAAAAATCATCAAGTATTCGTTTGAAGTTGAATATAATTTTATTTCGGAGTGGGTGGGGATCGGCCCGGATGCGTTATTGATTCTGGGAGTGATTGTGTTGCTGGCCGGCAGCGTTGTGATGTTCATAGCGCAGAAAAAGATGGCCGAGCATCCTCTTTGATTTTTAAGTTGAAACCATTATTTAAAGGAGTACCCTATGCCATATATTGTTGATGTATTTGCCCGCGAAATTTTGGATTCCCGGGGCAATCCGACGGTAGAAGTCGATGTGGTGACCGACAACGGAAATATCGGCCGGGCCGCCGTACCATCAGGTGCTTCCACCGGTGAGCACGAAGCCTGCGAACTCCGCGATAACGACAAGAACCGTTATCTGGGCAAGGGTGTCCAGACAGCGGTCAACAATGTCAATGAGATCATTCTGCCCGAGATTCTGGATATGGATGTCCGGGATCAGTTGGCCATCGATTCCAAATTGATCGAGCTGGACGGAACCGAAAACAAATCCAAACTGGGCGCCAATGCCATTCTGGGTGTATCGATGGCGGCCGCCAAAGCCGCGGCCGATTATTCCGGCCTGCCTCTTTATCAGTATCTGGGCGGCGTATTTGCCCATACCCTGCCGGTTCCGCTGATGAATATCCTCAATGGCGGCAAACATGCCGATAATAATGTCGATATCCAGGAATTCATGATCGCTCCGGTCCGCGCCGGGTCATTTAGGGATGCCATCCGGATGGGTGCCGAGGTATTCCATAATCTCAAGTCCGTGCTAAAATCCAAAGGCCTCAATACCGCGGTCGGGGATGAGGGCGGATTTGCCCCTAATCTGACCTCCAACGAGGAAGCCCTGCAGGTCATTCTGGAAGCTATCGGCAAAGCCGGCTACAAACCCGGCGATGATATCCTGATCGCCCTGGATCCGGCCGCATCCGAATTCTATGAAAACGGCACGTACAACCTGAAAGCCGAAAATGCGAGCTGGACCTCGACCGAAATGATCAATTACTGGGAAAAACTGGTCAATACCTATCCCATCATCAGTATTGAAGATGGTCTGGCCGAGGATGACTGGAGCGGCTGGAAAGAAATGACCGAACGCCTGGGTAAGAAGATCCAGATTGTAGGCGACGATCTGTTCGTCACCAATGTCAAGCGTCTCAAAAAAGGGATTGAAACCGGAACCGCCAATTCGATCCTGATCAAGGTCAACCAGATCGGCACCCTGACCGAAACCCTGGCCGCCATCGAGATGGCTAAACGCGGTCGTTATACCGCCGTCGTTTCGCATCGTTCCGGTGAAACCGAAGATACCACCATCGCCGATATCGTGGTGGGTGTCAATGCCGGCCAGATCAAAACCGGCTCCGCTTCCCGCACCGACCGGATCGCCAAGTACAATCAACTGATCCGGATCGAGGAAATGCTGGGTGATAACGCTGTATTCGCAGGTCGTGAGGCCTTCTATAACCTGTAAGAGGAGGATGCCATGCCCGCTAAGAATGTCGCTACCGAACCGGATGCCAAAAAGCTCAAAACGGACAACCTGAAAGAAGCCTTTGATGAAACCAAAGAACACCTGAAATCGGAAGTCAACACCAAAACCGGTACCATCAAAACCAAGGGTGAGGATATCTTTCAGGAAGCCAAGTGCAAAGCTATGGAATGGAAAGAAGAAGTAGCCGAACGCTGGTTGAACGATGCCACCGATTATGTCAAAGCCCATCCGATTAAATGCGTCCTGAGCGCCTTCGGTCTGGGTTACGTGATCGGACGACTCTTCCGCCGCTGATTACCCGTTCGGTATCGGACCGAAACCATTCTTAACCTGTAAGGCATTTCGTGGTTAAAGGCATACTTTTTAAAAAAATCAAGGATTATATCCAATCGCTGATTCAGCTCTTCCGTCTGGAATTCAATCTGCTGCTTCAGGATTTATGGACTCAGATTCAGCCGGTTTTTCCCCCTCTCATCATGATCCTGGCCGGCCTGATTCTGTTGTTTGTCGCGCTTGTCTTTTTGGGGATGACGATCGCCGCCTTGTTCTATCATCTGACGCAAAGCTTCTGGCTGGCCGC
>JAGOEH010000291.1 GCA_017997825.1 Candidatus Delongbacteria bacterium
GTTACTACAATTACGGCGGCGCCATCATCCCGGCCGGCTCGGAAGCCTCCTGGATGGGCTCGACGGCTCCGGGACAAGAACCGGCGCTGTGGGATGTACCTGGTGTGATCCATGGATGGAAAGCCAATATCGGCCCGATCGCGACCGTGATCGATCCGGATGTGGCTAAGAACGAAACCAACTCCGCCACCGTGGATTCGCTGAAGTACTATGCCGGACAGAAGAACTATGCGGCGACCATCGGCAAAGCCGATTACTATCCGTACACCACCGACTCCCTGCAGCCGATCGTGTTCGCGATCCATGACATGGACAACTGTCTCAATTACGATTCCGTGTTTATGGTGATCGATACCGGCGCGGTGGGATTCGCCTGGAATAACGGTTACAATGCCGCTTACGGAATCGACTCGATCGGTATCGACTCGGTCATCTTCATTCAGGATGACGCGGCCGGCCGTCCGAGAGTGACCCCCGGTACCAGTAATGTAATCAACGAGACCAACCGTCCGATTTCTTATCGTTCGGCGGCGGCTTTCGGTTACATTCCGCGGACTGTCGGAGATTCCGGCAAGGTTCATCCGTACTCCAAGAACGGCCGCCGGAGCGGCAATGGAGCAGCGGTTACCCGCAGTTACTGCGGTCTGACCCTGATCCGTGATACCGCCCGCTGTGTCGATACCCTGATTTTCAACATCAACCGCTGTGATATGGATCCGAGCTACGGCGAAAGCTGGGCGACCGATCTGGATATGCATGACGGTTGGAAAGACGGTCAGATCATCAATGCTCGCCTGTATGCCAAGGATCTGGGCGGCAATGTGATGTTCCTGAACTACCCGGGCCCGAGCGCCCCGGATTCATCCTGGCTGGCTGACGGCAGTACGCCCAACAGCAAGACCGTGGCCAATTATATCTGGACCCGGTTCGCCGTGGATCTGAGCGCCCCGATCGCCAAGATGGTGTGCCCGGAATACGTGACCCGTCCCATCAACAATGATCAGGTGATCCGTGTGGTTCGCGGTGACGAACCCGAGATCCGCATCGAAATCAAAGATCGCCTGGTAGCCGACAGCATGAATGCCGACACCTATCTGGATGCGGTCAATGGTGAAGATCATCTGCCTGAATACACCGCCATGCACCCCATTTATGTGCATGAAAACGATTATGATCCGAGTTATTCGACCCTGGTTTCCGGGATGTGGCGTGAGATCGCCCCGGGTACCGGTGTGGCCGCCAATAACTTCGGAATTCTGTTGACCCTGTATCAGACCGACTGCTCAGATGAAAACGACAACCGCTTCAATCCTTCCAATTTCACCTGGGATGACGGGAATGAAGCCGGACTGGGAGCTGGTAATCATGTCCATTATCCTACCACCAATACTGTTCCGTGGGGTAGAGGTTCCGCGTATTATCATCTGTTGATCACCGACACCAGCAGTTATTACGGGATCACCTTGACGCGTCCGGATAACGATCAGAATGCCATTTTGAGCATCAAGTTCAACGATCCTCAGTTTCCGCTGCCTGCTTTGCTGGATGGTGATGTAGTGCTGGTCGAAATCGTGGATGCCAAGGTATTTGAGTATCTGAGAACGCAAGGCGTCAACCGATTGGTGAATGCTTCCAATCCAGGCACCCAAGCGGCCAGCGACGGTCTGCATGATCGTCCCAACATCAAGTGGAGTGTTTACACCGATAACGTCAACCTGTTCGCCGTCAACACCCACCTGGGCAGCAATGCCGATCATCGGGTGTATGACGCCCATGATGCAGGTAAAGAACTGACCGAACGCTTCAAGTTCATCCGCGGTGTGACAGCCTCGGTAGATACCTTTGCTTTTGCCTTCGCCAACCCCAACAAACATATGCTGCGCTTGGATGAAACCGACAGCGACGATGCCGGAATCCATCTTGCTCCTGAATATACCAGACGAAGTGAGTTTGATTACTGGTATCCGTATGTGTGGTGCGGCAGCTCGAATGATGCCATTCTGCGTAATGCATCGGTTGTTACCGGAGATGCCGTATCATCAGTGGAATTCGATGATTGGTATAGTTGGGCTTTTTCCAGTCATACTACCGATGCGATGGATTCCATCCAGTTCGCCACCGATACGGTCGGCTGGTTCTATATCGACCAGGTCGGCCCGATGGTGGATCTGGACGGCGTTTATCCCCAGTTCCGCCGTGATGAGGATGTCTATGATAATCGGCAAAATGTCTGTTCTTATACCTCCGATCCCTACCAGGTCATTACCCTGGATCTGTCGGATCTGTCTTGTATCACCTATGCCGATTCTTTTGCCGCCGGCCTGGATGTATCCACCATTATCGTTAACATCAAGGTGATGTCATGCGATGGTAGTTATCATCCGGCTTACGGTCCGAACGGGCGCAATTTCACCCCGGTAGCAGCCAACAGTATTTACAGTTCGCCACGCGCCTGGCATGATGCCTGCTGGTACATCAATGATCCGACTGATCCACGACAGACCATGATCAATGAATTGACCGATACCTATGATGAACTAAGCGCACTGCTGCCCGGCACCCGAGTCATCATCGATCCTCGCCTCGGACCGATCGATGCTTCCAACCTGTTGGGTTACGGTACCAGTGAACCCGTTATGCGATTCCGCGATGGTGATAAGGTCTGTGTATCGGTTTTCGCCCGCGACGCCTCTCACGGCGATTGCGATATCGATCTGGGCAACCCGATCATCAATGAAGATTATGCCGAAAATGGCTACACTATGGCCAATGACTCACTCTTTAAGTATTTCTTCATCGTCGATCTGAAGGAACCGGAATTGACCATCAATTCCTATCCTAATGGTTGTACCAACCGCTATATCGACATTGATCTGGATGACGCCATTCGTGATGCCTATGAGGGTGAAAAATGTTCCACCTGGGTCGCCGGCGCCGATTCCATCTTCGTGGAAATCCAGCATCGCGACTATGTGGAAGCTACCGGTACTTGGGCGGCTCCCAGTATCATCCGGATTGGTTTGGGTCCTGATGATTTTACACCTCCAGCGGTACCCATCGGAGGACAGAATTCGGGTATCGATCAGGCCCAGCTTTCTGATGGAACGACCGCTTTTGCCGCCATTCCGTCACCGGTCGGCGATGTTCATGGAAGAAATTACGATGATTTTGAAGCCGATGGGAAAAGCAAGCCGTACGACAGTTTTGCCGGAGATAGAATTAAATATGCCATCATCAATCAATCCGGAGCTTACAACCAATATAATGCCTCGATGCCTGCTGATGCACCGGCACAAGCGGCCGCCCTGGATTTTTTCACTGACGGAATCCGTAAAAAACATGATGCCATTACCATGCGGATCCTCTTCAGTTGCGACGCGTTGAGTGACGGCGATTCTATCCTGGTTAAAGCCTGGGGCCGCGATGCCATCGATGTCCCTTGGTATCCGATCGATCTGGCTCTCGGCGACACTCTGCGGGCCCTTTATCCTAATATCTTAACGGAATATCAGGCCCGACAGATCGATCACCGTAGCCAAGCTCTGGGA
>JAGOEH010000292.1 GCA_017997825.1 Candidatus Delongbacteria bacterium
TGTTCCATAGCCAGGCCCGCTTGACATGATTGAAAGGAATCAGCGCAAATAGGATCATCCAGATCAGACTTGCCGTCAGAATCCAATGACCGGAATAGGTCAGCAGAATGGTCCACAGGATCAGTATCAGCATAAAGCCGATCGGTGCTACCCGGCGCAGATTCTTCATCCCCGTCTGCCACACGATGAGTATCAAGGCCAGGATCAGATAGGAGTAAAACGTCATTTCCGATGGCAGAAAATGGAGATGGGAGAGAAAATACTGTTCATTTTCCAGGATAAGCCCGGTCAGGCTATAAAAAATAAATCCATTTAAAAAAACGGAATAGATCAGAATCAGGGCCGCCTGCCGGTTGGCGGAAACGGACGATTTCATTTTGGTCACAGATCGGCCGGTGATCAGATTCAGCATGATGAAGACGATCAGAATAATAGCTAATCCTAAAGCGTGAAAGGATACTCCGAAGGGAAAAATGAACAGCATCGAATGATAATGGAATCCGGGTGACTCCAATGGACCGGCAAGAAAGAATTCGAGGGCAATCCACAAAACCAGAATAGACATTATCGATTTTGGATGAGATAGAGAGATTTTATGTACTATCATGAAGATAATCAGGAGGTTGAGCCAAATCAAGAGGGTCGGCCATGATGAGGATGGCCGAGCCGGCTGGGCAATGTACATCAGATGAACCGACGGAGTTAAGCCGGCTTTTCCAGAATAATAGCCGGGGATTACCTTGGGATAGGGATCGGTCATCGACAACAATGGGAAGATTGAATCCGGAATAGCTCGATTCCAGCAAATCTGTTTGTCATCCCCCTGAATCATCAGATAGAGGGTTTGCAGGCTGAATTCACGGCTGAGTTCTCGTTCCAATTTAGACAGCCAATCATGCAGCCGATACCGGTTATCAAGGGTCGGGGTTACCAGCGGCTGTAGAAACGATGGATTTGCCCGGATATAATCGGTAATCCGTTGATCGACCAGGGTGGATGTGATGACGGGTGGGGAAGTGGTATAATAGAGGATGTTGATGGCCGCCAGGATGATCAGACCGAAAGCGGCTAAAAGCTTAGGCTTTAATTTCACGGATAATCAGCTTATTAATCGAACGTTTTTTTTCTATTTTTAATATGCTGATCGATAGGTGGAGTTTTCCGACTGTATCGCGTTTCAGATCCCGGGACGATACTGTCAGGTTGTAATGGATGGTCTCTCCCGATGTCTGGGATTTTTGATCGATGATACTCTTCAATTCATAATAGTTGGAGAATTTTTCCAGTAAATAAAACCCTTGCCGGGCTGAATAATAGGATTCCGGTAAGGTGAAGCTTTCGGTTTCGATTCCGATCATGACTTTCTCATTCAGAAAAAACTGAGAAAGGTTCTTAGGCGTATTGGAGGTAATGGGACGCAGGATTTCGTCCAGATCCTCCGCCACCATGGAAAGCGCCAGGCAGCCCAGCCAAAAGAGAATTAATTTTTTCATGGCGAGCCCTCTTTTCGGGATTTACACTGGTTTAGCTCAAAATTCAATCCGTTTAAAAACTCGTCCTCGATCGATTCCTGCAGGATCTGCTCAATGGCCGATTCCAACTGGCTTTTCAATCTGATGTCCATCTGCCCTTCACCGCTCTTCCCGTCTGCAATCAAATCCTGATAGCTGATAGAGGTCTCCCAGGTTTCATTGAAGGAACGGATGAACCGTTCCAGATACTCCCGATACTCAGTCCGGGCCTGATCCGAATGATCCTGTTCAATACGGATCGTAATATGGAAAGAGGGTATTGGGGTTTTCATCGTCGATTCCGGCTTATTTTTTGGGAGATCGATAAAGAATCGCCAGGGGGATAAGCACGAGGTAATTCACTACTAAAATCAGAGGGGCCAGAGTCATGGTCAAGAATCCATCCACCGGCGGCCGGGAAAGGAACCAGAATCCCACGATCGTCAACAGTAGACCGGTGGATAGGAGGATATAGTTGATCTTGCTGAATCCGATGCTGATTTCTTCGGCTTTACCTGATTGGACGCTGCGCATGGCTAACTCCTTTAAGGGTGGAAAGTGGTCCGTGATCGATTCATTTCATCATGCCGTTTATAGTGTTAAACTCGATGGCATACCGAGTGTTCCGAAATTTTAATTCCATCATCCATGAGACTCGACAGGGAGGGGAATGGATAGCTTGCTCCCTGATGGGATTAAGGCAATTCGATGTAACGGCGGTCTTTAATCCGATAAAAATAAAGCTGGGAATTGACCCCGTAATTTTTTTTCAGATTAATCCGTCCGGAAACTCCCTCATAGTTTTCGATCCGGCCCAGATAACCGGCGGTGTCCCGACTGGAATCCGGATAGGGATTGAGGGCTTCAAGGGTCAGGAGCGCGGCATCATAACTCTTTTTGGCGATCCGATCCGGAAGTTGGTGATAACGTGTCTGATAATCGGTTTCAAACTTGAGGTTCAGGCTGTCGTTACGGCTCAACCGGTCATCGGAAGCGATAACAACACTGTCCAACAGGTGCCCGGAGAGGTGGAAAAGCTGATCGTCAAGCCAGCTTGAATTGCCGATGAAACGGCAGGATATGAGGTTGTAGTTCAATTGGGGTAAAACGGTAATGATGTCCTGGACTTTTTCTGCCGGAATGAAAATCCCATCGATCCGGATGATCTGTTTGTTCTCTCCCTTAATGGTGCTGACCGGTTGGATCAGATGCTGATAGGTCGGAGTGTTCAGAATGATTTGCCTGAGCTGTTCGATTATGGGATTGAAGTCGGCATCGGCCGGATCGTACCAGAGCGTATCGATCAGGTGAGCGCTGAATTGCCGGACTGTTTTGACAAAACTTTGGCTGATGCTGTGTCCGTAAGTGGAGTTAGGGGCGATAACGGCAAAATACTTCAAGCCCAGTTGTTTGATGGCATAAGCTGCGATCAATTCACCCTGGATTCGGGGCGGGGTGGATAGTTGAAACAAGTTGAAACCCAATTGGTTAAAGTCATCGATCATGATCATGGGAGCGATCAGAGGAATCTGATAATCGGAGGCTACAATCCCGGCAGCGATTGCATTCATGGAGCGTATCGGGCCGATGACGGCGTGGATGCTGTCCTCCCGGATCATCTGCCGGGTCAATTGGGCCGTTAGAATCGGTTCATTGCGATTGTCATAGGGAATAAACCGTACCGGCAACAATGAGCGGCTATTGTAATAATCGAGTGCTATTGATACTCCCCGGATCATGGCACTGCCGTAACTGGAATACTCTCCGCTCAAGGGCCCGATCAATCCGATCCGCAGGGGTGCCATCATCGCGTTCCGGCACTGCTCAAGTCTGGCCCGGGCTTCCGGCGAATCGGCCTGGGAATCGATTTTTTCCCAGTATCCGATGGCCTTGGGAAAATCAAAATTGCGGGTATAGCGGTCCGCAATCGAGAAATAGATGGAATTCCGGAATGACAGAGCATCCGAATTTTCAGCCAACCGGATCAACTCCTCGATTTCGAGCTTTTCTATGATCAACTCATGCAGGCTTTGAT
>JAGOEH010000062.1 GCA_017997825.1 Candidatus Delongbacteria bacterium
ACATGCCCAGGGCTTTCGATCGTTCATGGCTAGAAACTGAGTGTCATGGCAAAGCGATGGATATCGTTCAGGTCGCCGAACTGGGTATAGGCATAATCCAGTTTCAGCAGGACATTGCCCATTACCCGATAACAGATGCCGCCGCCGGCCGAAAAGCCTTCTTCACTGTCCTTCATGAACAGAGAGTTGTAGCCGGCCCGCAGGAAGACCCGATCCCGGAAGGCATACTCGCCGCCGACATTGATGTGCTCGGTATTGTCGTTGGGATGCAGGGCATCGGTGGCCAGGGTGACCCGGTTCATGCCCGATTTCAGAACATCCATCGACAACCCGACCCGGAAAATCAGGGGCATGGCAAACTTGTCGGTATCGAGATGGCCGATGATCTGACCGTTATTGCCGGTTTTGTTTTCGTCGATATCATGCCGGATAATGGCATCCTTCCCTTCCATCTTGAGCTTGCCGCCGAAGTTGGAGATGCTCATGCCGATTTTCAATCCGTTGAACTGGGTCGTAAAGAGAGTTCCGATATCGATCGCCATTCCGGAGGCGTTCATGTGCCAGATGTTCTGGTTGATGTACTTGAAATTGGCACCGATCGAAAACCGGTCGGTCAGGCTGCGCCCATAGGTCAGGGCCATGCAGAAATCCCCGGCCGAAAACTTCTCGCCGGTTCCGTCGGGATAGGTAACGGTGGTCACCTCCATGTCATCCATTCCAAGGGTGGTGATGGATCCGCCCAGGGTCCCGAAGGAACCTAACGGAACCGCCAAGCCGACGTAATTGAAACTGACATCGGCCAGCCACTGGGTATGCACAAACAAAACTTCCTTGGATTGCAGACGGGAAATCCCGCCGGGATTCCAATATAAAGCGGAGGCGTCATCGGCGATCGCCACAAAAGCACCGCCCATACCTACCGCCCGGGCTCCGACGCCGATTTCCAAAAAGGATGCGCCGGTCGTTCCAACTTTGGTGTTGTCTTCACCGGCCGAAAGCGACGCGCTCCAGCCGATCATCATGACAGCCCAAATCATTATGAAGAATAAGAATTTATTTCTCATCGTTGGGTTCATCTCCTGATTAATTGCTCCATAACCTGTGATCGTTGACGTTTTACGCATCATCAGCCTGCCGTTCATTTAATGATGGCAAATTTGCCGATTTTATTGCCGATCCCCGGGGCCGATACATGATAGATGTATACCCCATAGGCGATTTCCAGATTATCCTTCGATAACAGATCCCAGGATGCCGATCCGTCATCCAGGCTGCTGTCATGCTCGATGGTGTCGACCAGATAGCCGCGGATAGTGAAAATCTTGATGGTACACTTGTTCGGCAGGTGAATGAAATCGATCTTGCGTTCACCGCGTCCGGAGGCAAAAAAGTGCTGGGGCTCCCAGGAAGCGGTAATCACATAAGGATTCGGAACAACGGAGATGCGATCCAGTTCACTCTTGGCCTTGGCCTGGTCAATGGTCGGCACGGTGGTGGTGAACCGGAATTCATCCTGATCGGTAAAGGGCTTGATGGTTTTAAAGCGCCAGGTATCACCGGCTTTGGGATGAACCGCGATCGGGTACCGGGTGGTGTCGAATTTCAAAGAATCGGCACCGGTCAACCCGGTGATGGTGGTATCGATTTTCAGCGAATCTTCGGGAGGATCCAGCTTGATGGTCCAAACCGAGCGCTTGCTGGGTGTGAGTGTACCGGCTGCATCCTTGGGCCTCAATACGATAATGTCCTCTCCGGCCGTCCACTTCTTGTCCTTATCGGCATCCTTGATGATATACTGGACCTCTTCGTTCAAGGTCGTATTCATGACGATAAAGGGTGCCGAAATATCAGTCGCCGACGGGTCATCCTTTTTCTGGTCGTGGCTGACCGAGTCGCCGATCGAACCCTTGAACTGAATCTCATAATCGTTGGGATAGGCCCGGTTGCTGACATACTCATCCACATCGGCCACATAATTGCAGGTGCCGATCCAGCTCGATCCGGCCGTATCCCACAATACCTTGGGCTCATTATACACCAGCAACTGCATCCCTTCAAAGAAAGCATTATCGGCTTCCTCGCTCATGGACTTACTCTGAAATACCGGAAAATAATGATAGTTTACATTGTAGCTCTGGCCGATCTGCATCCGGCTGCCGGAGGTCAGCTTGATCTTCCCCTCCTGCCAGTTCATCAGATAATCCTGATTGAGGGTATAATTGTCGTTATCGACCTTGAAACCAACCGAATCGATCCCGACATGGGACAGATTAACCCAGGAGGTATCCATCTTGACACTCTGGGTCACGGCTTGTTCATTTTTAAGCGAATAATTCAACTGACCGTTCAGGCTGTCGAACATAATGCTGTAGGTCCAGTTGCTCTGGAGTTTGAGGGGATCCAGGATCCGGACATAGAGCGATCCGGTTCCGATACCGGCGGTATGAGTCACGGTTTGAGCCGACGTCGAGTAATCGTCCGGTCTGACATAGCCGGCCGCCGGGGCGTTCGGGGTCACCATCACCGTATTGGCATCGGTACCTAGCACCTCACCGGTCGCGTCCACCTCGATGATCTTGGAGCATTCGGTGGGAGCGATCTTGGGCAGAAAGGGGGTCGGGCTGATGCCCAGATCATAGAAGTCATCATAGTATCCCTGGTCATAGGAACAGACGGCATAATAATAGACCTGGCCGTTTTCCACATCGGTATCGGTCCAGGAATAAGCCAATCCGTTATCGGTTCCCATATCGAACTGGACACCGTTAAAGGCCACCGGATGGGGGCCTTTCAGGCCATCGATCTTATCGAACTGGGCCACTGGTTTGTTGAAGGTCTTGTTACCCCAGGCATCGGTGATCACCCAGCTTTCCAGAAAGGCCGGCTCGGTGCTGCGATAGATGCGATAGCCCTCGAAATCGTTCCCGTAAATATGATCCCGGGAGGATTCGGCCTTTTTATCCCAGTACAGGGTTACGCTTTTGTCGCCCGAAACCGCCACTACATTGGGTTTATTGGGCGCCTTGGCAAAGGAGTAATCGGCGTCATAGATCTTCTGCATGGTGGTGGCATTGCGCTTGATATCATCCTGATCTTCGCCGAACAGCATCGCGATGGCGAATTTCCGGGTTTCGCCGGCATGCAGGGGAAAGTATCCCGATCCGTACAGAAAGGTCAGATCGACCGTCTGTTTGGGAATCAAAAAGCTCTCCATCGAGGCTGGTGCCGTCCAGGTCCACAGCAGTTCATCATCCTTACCGTTGATTTCCGGATACACATCGGCCCGGAAACTGGTCAGACCGATCTGGTCCGATTCATCGTTATCGGTGATTTCAAAATTAGGTTCACCCAGCGTGGCCAGTCCGTCTCCCTCTCCCTGATCGGGGCCGGGATAGTCGGCATCATTGGGTCCCAGACCGTCGGCGCCGACATCGTCGGTTTCGGCATTCCAGTCTTGATCATCATCTTCTCCATTATACTGACTTTCATCAGTCCGACCGTCATTGTCGTTATCGATCCCGTCGGTGGAATTGCCGGGAGATTCCAGGAATTTATAGCCGAAATAAGCCGGCTTCCCACCCCAGACACCCTTGGCATCGTGATCCCACTGGAACACCATATTGAAAAGGGTATCCCAGGCCGCATCATCGTCCTTCTGGTCGCCGTCATCACCGATATCGGCGTCGCCGTACATACCGAACACCATCTTGTCGTAGTTGATGGTACCCTTGTTGGTGATCAGATAGGTCCAGATCAGGATATCCTCGGCGGCCGGATTGGCCCACTGGTATCCGCGGACGGTGACTTCCAGGCCCAAACCGCGTTTGGTGGAATCGAGCTCGCTGGGATAGAAATCGAACTCGGTATTGGCGTCATCGTTCATGGCCCAATAAGATTCCTGATCGGCCCGGTTATACTTGCCGTACTGTCCGCACCAGAAACCGTCCCACTTCATGTCATAATTGGGCCAGCTGGAAGGCCAGGTGGCTTTTTCATCGCTCATGGCGATCTTGTCCTGGCTGGGATTGGCATAGCCCGGCAGAGGCTCGAAACGCCAGGGATCATAGCCGGCCAGATAATCCATCTGGGCCGTCGAAACCAGTCCATCACTGAAAATATGGATGGTACTGCCCTTGCGGTCAACCACTTCGGATCCCACCATCGGACTGAATTCCGCCATATAGCTGTGTCCGGAGCCTTTGGGATAGATGCCCGAACGGATTCGGGACACGCCCTGCCATTCACCGATCCCGCCGAAATTGAAAAATACGGTCAGAATCTTGTTGCCGTCATGCACATTGTATTTGCGGTCGGCTTTACCGGCGGTTTTAAACAGATAGCGGGTATCCGCCTGTTTATCCGGGCCGGCCGCCCACATCCAGGAAGCCGTCATCACCAGTATGAAGGCCATTCTCATCATCATCGTCAAGCGCTGAGTATTCATTCGTCTCCTCTCCATAATTAAAATCCAACTCTCACACCCAGTTTGACCTGTCTGGGAGGCGAATAGTAATCGGGACGCAGCAGATACTCACTCAGGGTGTTATAGCCCTGATCTTCCGAGGTATAATTCGAAATCAGAGTATAGGTAGCCCGTCCGGTATCATCATAAACATAGCGTTCGTTCTTGGTATCGAACAGATTATAGACATTCAGGAAGAGCGAGTATTTGTACCGTCCATACTTGAAGTCCTTGCTGAAACGCATGTCAATATTATACTCCATCGGTTTGCGGCCGTCGTTCTGAAAGGAGGTGCGCAGTCCCTGATAAGCCGGAGTATAAGGCAATCCGCTGCCGTAATTCCCGATAAAACTCAGATTCCAACTGCCCGGTTTGCCGAAGGTAACGGTGGCATTCAGGGTATGGGTCTGATCCCAGTCCAGCACCACCAACTGCTTGGCCTCTTCCAGATTGTCGCTGGCATTGTAATAGGCCTGCTGCGGATCGGAAGCGTTGCCCTCGGCGATGCCATAGGTATAATCCACATCGGCCGAGAAATAATTGGAAAAGCGTTTGGTCAGGGAGAAGGTGATCCCGCGAATGTTGCCGAAATCCTTGTTGACATACTGAATGTAGCGATCGGTTCCACCAAAGGTACTCTTGATCTCCGAGCTGAGCAGATTACGGATATCCTTATAATAGGCCGTGACATCCAGCGCCAGATCAGCAGCAATCTGCTGCTGTAACCCGATCTCATACTGGACGGTCTTCTGAGGTTCCAGATCCGGATTACCCAGAAACGGCACCCCGGCCGGAACTTCAAAATCCGGATTGTCATACAGTACATTGTAGGTCGGAATCTGCAGAAAATGACCATACGAAAAATGGATCACACCCTGATCGGTAATCGGATAGGCGATCCCGACCCGGGGGCTGATCTGGTGCTTGACCGAAGCATCCTTGTACCAGTATTCCCGCCGCTGTTCCAGCGTCTTGGCGATATTCTCCGGCTTGAGCGGTGAATTGATATTGGGATCCTCCATATCGACCGGCATCTGAGCATCCGGGTCGAACAGCTCATAGCGCAGTCCGATATTGACGATCAGGTCCTGCAGCTCGATCTTGTCCTGGACGTAAAAGGTATATTCCTTGGGCAGATGGGTATAGGTATTGTAATCGGAGGAACTGGTATACCCGTTCTCCGGAGAGGGAATCACCGGCAGCCAGTTGGTGCTGCTGTTCATCAGCAGGGTATACTCCTTCATGAACATATCGCTCATCTTGAACTCAAAACCGCCCTTGAGCTGATGGGCATTGGTCACCTGGCTGGTGATCTCGCCCTTGAGCGAACTGACTTTGGAGTTGCGATAAAAATGGCTCATCTGGGTGCCGCCGATATAGAATTTGTATCCCGAAAAATCGCTCAGGATCTTGGGATTGACATTGTAATAGGAGGTATCGGCCGGATCTTCGGTCCCGTAATACTCACTATTGTTGTACAGATAGGAGTACTTCAGAGAATAGAAGGTGGTGGGAGAAATGGTGTGGTTCAACGTCATAATCAGGTTGTAGTTGTCCCGGTAGCGCTGGTAGTTGCCGTCCGGGTTGTAGCGGAATTTATGACTGTAGAGCCGGTAATCGTTCTTGCCCCAGAAGGCGTTGAAGGTCAGTTTCAGGGCCGGATTGAAGATATAGGAAAGCTTGAGCTGTCCGGAAAGCTGTTTTTCGGGAGCCAGAGCCACCACTTTTTTGTCTCCGCTGTTCGTGGTCCCGTCTTGATTGGTTTTCAGGACCCAATCCGTCGAATCGTTATCATAATAATAGGAATCGGTATAATATTTACGCTGACTGAAGAGGTATCCCTGATCGTCCAGATAGCGTCCCGAGAAATAGAACGACAGGCGGTCCTTAAAGAGCGGTCCGCTCAGGCTGCCCTGGAAATCCAGCACCCCGTTGGGATTGATCTCGTCGATATTATAGAAGATATTATCATGGTTGCTGACATAATCCCCCATATAATAACTGAAATCTCCACTGTATCGGCTGAAATTTCCTTCCTTGGTGACAATATTGATGATCCCGGACATGGCCTGGCCATATTCGGCATTGAAGGTCCCGCTGATCATCTGGAGTTCCTGGATGGCGTTGTTTTCCACCTGGATCCCCATACTGGATGAATACGGATCGGTGACCGAAATCCCGTCCACCATAAAGGAAACTTCGCTGGAGCGGCCGCCGCGGACATGCATTTCACCGCCGCTGCCCATCACCACGCCCGCTTTTTGCTCCAACACCTGGTTGAAGGATTCCACCGGCATGGCACTGATCTGTTCACTACCCACCATAGCCTGGCTGGATGTCATATCCTTGCGGATCAGCTCTTTTTCAGCCACGATCGTGATCTCCTGCCCCTGAAGCGCCTGGACATTCATCCGAAATTCCAGCCGGGTGGTCAGATCGATGTTGACTGCGACGTTGGTGATACGAACCGGCATATACCCAATCATCATCGCTCTGACGGTATACACTCCGGGTTCAATGTTCAAAACGGAAAAATTACCGTTGGGATCGGAAGCCGCACCCTGTTTATTGGCGATATCGACCTCAATATCGTCAAACCAGATGGCATCAATGATCACATTGGCGTTCGGTAAACCTTCTCCGCTTTCCGCATCGATCACCCGGCCGGCGATCTTACCGGTCACACCGGCTACAAGCGGATAGAAGGAAATCAGCACTAAACACAATGCAATAAACAACCTAACTTTCATCAATCCTCCCCTTTTTAAAACAGTTTAATCGTTAAAGGTTTTAATTCTCAACAGAACCATGTCAACGCAAATTCAGATTATTGAATGATTATGCCTTCGACGGCAGGATCAAAACCCCTAAAACTCAACTTACACCCTGCCATCGCATGGAATTCTCATTCTTACACTCCAAGCTGAACCCGTCATCCCGGAAACTCCGTACTAACCGGACAGCCTGGCTGTTACTCAATCCAAGCATGTTTGATTGATGATGTTCGATGTCAATTATCCAACGATCAATCATGATCGCGGAACGATAATCTGTCACATATTTTTATTCAGGTTTCAATATATATCAAAAACCGGATGAATGTCAAGCAGAAATTTTTTCAGAAAAAAAAATAAATTGACAAACCGTGTATTTAATTGTATATAGTGCGATTATGAAAATTCGAAACTACCCCCTGATGGCCGGAATGCTTTATTTGGGGATCTGGATAATCGGCTGCAGCGGTGATCGGGATTCCGACCCGGTCCTGATCCGCTATCACGAGATACAGATTCGGGCCAGTCAATACCGGGACAGCTATTTTCCCCAATTATCCTACGGAATGATCATCGATTCCGATTCCAGCCGCTTAGCCTACGCCCATCAGATGGTCAGACTCTATGCCTCGGCCGCCAAAGCCCGGCAGGCCGGGCTTGATATCGATACCACCCGGTATCCGATTTATTCGGCCCGCCGCAATGAACTGATCCTGCAGGAATTGATGAAAAAGGAGATCCGTTCCGGCATACCCGAACCCAATGACAGTCTGCTCCGCCAGGCATTTTACCGCTCCAATTTCCAGTACCGGGCCCTGCTGATCAAAGAGAATTCACAGGCCGCCGCCGACTCCATCCGGAACCTGATCGATCATGGGCATTCATTCGAAACCATCCTGCAAACCCATCCGGAAACCCAGTGGCTGAATCCTTCCCTGGATTCTCTCCCCTGGCTCAAATGGGGCGACCTGGATCCCCTGCTGGAAACGGAACTCTATAAGCTCCAGCCCGGCCAAATCAGTCCGCCGGTCCATCTTCTGACCGGATGGTTTCTGATCAAGCTGGTTCAGGTCAAAGGCAATCCCATGATGACCGAAGAGGATTATCAAGCCCGCAAGAATTCTCTGGCCGCCAAATGGAAACGGCTGGAAGAAAATCGACGGGCGGATCTCTATATCATGCAGAAATTCGACAATCGTCCGATCCGGATTCGCAAAGAGGCCTTTCAGATCATCCAGCATTTTATGAAAACCGGTAACCTCATCACCCAATCCAATCGTGAGATCGATCCCCGCGATCGCGACAGCCTGCAGAGCCTGGAGCGAATGATCCGTACCCATTCCAGTATGGTATTGGCAAGATCGGACGGGTTTGAACTGACCATCGGAGAATTCATGGACCATTACATCAACATCCCCAAGAGCATGAAAATATCCAGTGTTCTCCACTCCGTCCAGTGCGCCTTTCGCGACCAGTATCTGGTCGAGCATGCCATGGAATCAGGCCTTCACCGACAGCCGGCGGTCCGGCGTAAACTGGATAACCTGCTGAATGAATCCAATGCCGCCCGATACTCCACCCATATTCAACAGCTGGCCAAACCCGGTGAGGCCGATCTGAAAACCTACTATGACCAGCATCGAGACCAGTATCTGCAGCAAGCGGAAATCCGAGGGTATTACCGACACTTCACCCGCCAGGATTCAGCCCGGAATTTTTACAGCCAAATTGCATCGCTCCCGCTACAATCCCAAACCAGCCAACTCCATCCGTTCCGTTGGAATCTGAATCCCTCCGCCACTACCTATGCCAAAGATATTCCCTCTCTGTTGGCTTTGAAGCTTTCCTCTCTCTCCGATCAAACCCTATCAGCACCATTCGGATGGCAACAGGGATTCACCCTGTTCCTGATCACAGAACGGCGGATCACCCATCGCCCCCTGGACGACATCATGCCGGTCATCGAACCGATCCTGTGGAAAGTCAATTATCAACGTCTGATGGAGGATTCGGTTTACCATACCATCCGCTTCGATCAGATCAAGATCGACACCCTGGGTCTGCTGAAACTGACCATGACCGAATAAGCCTCTGTAATCCCCCCGACCCCGGCATATCATCTTCCCTCATATAAAATATATTCAACCGGCTGATACCTTTTATTCCCCACCAATTCCCGCTCTTTAGCTTAATCAGCCGATAATTTTCAAGCTCGAATCCATTTTATACTTGACATCCGATCATTTTTTTTGTAAACTGGAAACATCATCAGGGCGATTAGCTCAGTTGGTTAGAGTACATGCCTCACATGCATGGGGTCACTGGTTCAACTCCAGTATCGCCCAACCCCGCAAACCCGGTGGTTACCTAATCGTAACAACCGGGTTTTTTATTGGCCGGCGGACGAGTCGGTATCTCCCTCACATCTTAGCAACGGATTTAATAACCTTCGTTCACCCAATAGCATTGTGGGATGAGGGGCTTTCATCGGCCAGGTCCACACGGAGAGTTTCGCGGTACAAGCGGCTGAATCGTTCCATTATCTGATCCCGAGCTTGAATGAAGGCTTGCCGGATTTCCGAATCCGACCCGACAACAGCCGCCGGATCCTCAAATCCCAGGTGCAGCCGATGAGCTACTTTTCCCGGAAAAAAGGGACAACTCTGATTGGCCTGATCACAGACAGTAATGACGTAGTCCCACGCGTCAGATAAAAATAGATCGACCGGTTGAGGGATATGATGAGCAATATCGATCCCCGCCTCCCTCATTACCGTGACGGCCCACGGATTGACCCGGGAGGCCGGCCGGGTTCCGGCACTGAATACCTGCAGGCGCGGATCCAGCGACTGCAGATAACCCTGTGCCATCTGACTCCGGCAGCTGTTTCCGGTGCAGAGAATCAGGATTTTCATCATCACTCCTCCATTGAATTGATCGCATGGCATTGGGTTGAATTACCCATCCCCGGGCAAAAGGAATCGGGGAGACTAAAAACGGATATTGAAAAGATACGCCAGACAGAAATAGAGACCGATCAGGATCAGGATAATGGCTGTCATCCGCCTGGTCCAGCGTTCGATCCGGGTAATACTGCGAAAAAAGCGGCCCAACCATTGAACGCTGATGCTCAAAATCACCGCTGCTGCGATAACCGGAAGAGCCGTACCCAGTCCATACATCATAGGCAGAATAAAGGAAGACTGGCTTTTGAGAGCCAGCGGAATCAAACTGCCGAAAAAAAGAGCGGCTGAAACCGGGCAGAAAGCCAGGGCAAAAAGAAACCCAAGGGCTAACGCCCCCGCGTATCCCCGGCCGGCAATCCGCCGGCTCATGGAATCGCTGATCCCTCCCCGCCCCCAACGGATTGGAATCACATCCAACAACACCATCCCGGTAATCACCAACACCGGTCCAATCACTTTATTGATCTGCTGCTGGAGAAAAAAGGAGAGCGTCGGAACAGCCAATAGGCTCTTGACCACCAGGATGGCCACCACAAGATAGGCCGACATGCGCCCGAGCGTATAGCACACTCCGGTAATCCAGATCCGACGGTGATCCCCGGAGTGTTTACCCAAATAGGACATTGCGGCAATATTGGTCGTCAGCGGGCAGGGACTGATTGATGTCAACAACCCTAACCACAAGGCACTGAAAAGGGTAAGAGTGTAATTCTCCATTTCAGCTTCCCAACTCGGACTTGATCTCATCCTGGATATACCGGGTGTATTTGGCCTGATCGGAAACATAATCCCAGATTTTGTCCAGATTCTTCCATGTCTTTTTGCCGTGGCGGGTCTTCTCGACAATGATCGATTTGGTATAGAGCTGAAAATCATTGATGTAGTGTTTGTTTTCATCCCGATCGACATTGACGATCCGCCAGATGATCGTTTTGTTTTCCAACTCACGGGTAAATCCGGTCTTGATGGCCTGCTGGGCATATTCTTCCATCAAATGGCAGGTCTGACAGCGGGTATCGGTATGGAAATAGTAAACCGTCAGGCTGACCGAGGATGAATCGGGAGCCGAAAGGATCCGATCAGGCTTTTTGGATGGGGGAACCGCATACAATGCACCGCTGATCAGAGAACTGAGTATAAACAGTATCAGAACGATTGTTTTCATGATTGCCTCCAGTGGGGGATCAGGATTGAATTGAACTCAAAAGTTTTTTAATTTCATCGGTCGACAAAACCTTACCGGATGATTTGACTTCATGGTCGAAAACCAGTGCCGGGGTCATCATGACACCATAATCCATAATTTCAGTAATATCAGTCACCTTAACGATCGCTTGATCCATCTTCAATTCCTGTAAGGCTTTTTCGGTATTTTCGGCCAATTTTTTGCATTTGGGACAGCCGGAACCCAAAATTTTAATAACGGGCATTCTTCCTCCTCGAATGGTTTCGGATCGATCGGATCCGATTGACGGGGGTTATCGGTTGACCAACGGATTGGATATCGCGCTTGATCGGACAGAAACATCAATCCTTACCTACTTGAGTCCAAGGGTGGGATTGGGATGAATTCCACCCGGATCATTTGGGTCACGATCGGATTTGACCGAAGATCATCCCGGTCAGGGTCGACATGATGACGACCAGCACAACGTATACCAGCATTTTGCGGGTTCCGATCACACTACGGATCACCAGCATGCTGGGCAATGAGAGAGCGGGTCCGGCCAAAAGCAGGGCCAGAGCAGGTCCCTGCCCCATCCCGCTGCCGATCAATCCCTGCAGAATCGGGATCTCGGTCAGGGTGGCGAAGTACATGAAAGCGCCTACCAGCGACGCGAACAGGTTTGAACTAATGGAATTACCGCCGACCAGGGTGTGGACCCAGGCAGATGGAATCAACCCCTCCTGCCCGGGACGGCCCAAAGCCAATCCGGCCGCCATCACTCCAAAAATCAGCAAGGGAAAAATCTGTTTGGCATACCCCCAGGTTGAACTGAACCACTCCCGACTTTCTTCCGGACCTGAAGCCGTCAGAAACGACAATCCCAGAATTCCGATCGCAAACGGGATAATGGGATTCTCTCTGAACAGAAAAGCGCCCAAACCTACGATGAGCGCCGTCAGGATCAAGCGGACTCTGCCGATCGCGAACCAGCGGTAAAGCAGGATTCCCAGCAGAACGGCCCATCCGGCGGTAATGATCCACTTGAATTGGTAAATGGTGTTCCAGATCGATACCGGATCCTGACTCTGACCCCAGTTGGCAAAAATCAGGATACCCATCTGAGCTCCGAAAAAGAGGGTGTTCTGGCGCAATGTCCGCTGTACCGGGGCATCAGGCATGGCCAGATGCTGATTTTGGCGATCCTGTTCCTCTTTGCTAAAAATCCAATGCATCAGTAATCCAATGATCAGGCTGAAGAAAACCGCCCCCAGCGCCCGGGCAAGTCCCAGTTCGACTCCCAGGATTCGGGCGGTCAGAATGATCGCCAGCACATTGATGGCCGGGCCGGAATAGAGAAAGGCGATGGCCGGACCCAAACCGGCGCCGCGTTTATAAATTCCCGCGAACAACGGCAATACCGTACAAGAACAGACCGCCAGCACACTGCCCGATACCGAAGCCACACCATACGCCAGCCAGGGTTTGGCTCCAGCTCCCAGATAACGGATTACCGAAGCCTGACTGATGAATACGCTGATGCCGCCGGCAATGAAAAAGGCCGGCAGCAGACACAATACCACATGCTCCCTGGCATACCACTTGATCAGATACAGTGATTCATGCAGAGCATTGTCAAAACGGGGCATCCCGACCGGCAGATAATAGGCCGCGCCAAATATAACCATCATCCATGCTAAAGGTTTCCATTCACTCTTCCAGTCCATGATCACTCCCTGCTATAATTGGTTTCATCTTAATCATTGTTTCCAACCTCGGGTATTCATCGACCGGATTCAGACTGACCGGTCGCCTGCATGGCACAGATCTTCTGTGACAAGCTCTGCTGCAGAACATTTTCAACACACGAAAAGAAACTCTTGACACAGGGAATCATCACCGAATGGTAAACCGTCGTGCCCTGTTTGTGACTCTTGATCAATCCGACATTTTTCATGATCGTCAGATGTTTGGAGACCGTGGATACATCGTGTCCGATCATCTCGGCCAATTGACACACGCATTGCTCCCCCTTCAGCAGTTCATCCAGGATAAACAGCCGGGTGGGATGAGCCATCGCCGCAATGATTTTGGCTCGTTCTTCATAATAAATATGTTGCTCTTCCGTCATGGACAACTCCTTTTTTGCTTTATTGGCAATTTAGCCAATATTGCAATATAAGTCAAGTCCTTTTTCCATTCTGATTCAAAATTATTGAACAAACCCGATACCTCGGCATAGATTTCATAATGGAATCTTACAGTACCTGCCATGTCAACCGAACACCCCTCGTGGTGTAATACGGGATCCGATCGACAGCGACAACATGATTTCGGGATTAAAACGGATCGATCGGAAACAGGAAAGATCAAATTGGCCCTATGGTTATCGCTGCATCACGCAAAGTCCGAAGGAAACCAATCCACAGTCCGATTGGCAATTCTAACCAACGTGATCATAACCGGAACTTCTACCAGTACTCCCATTTTGGTCGCCAATACCACCGGGGAAGACAAACCAAACACTGAGATGGCAACGGCCGGGGAAGCTCAAAATAATATGATGCCCCGATCATGCCGGCCGGAGCGACGATGGCATGGTTTAGTTTTATTTTTGTACAAAGTGAATAGGCCATGAAAAAATTAAAATTTGTTTGGATAGTCAGCGGAACCGCGATTAGGATGATATGGAAGGGATTATGGACAATAATCTCGGCCTGAAAAGAAATAATGATAATCAATTATGATCACGATACGGAAAAAAATCGGATGATGCCGAGCTCTTGATCGATAGAAAGATTTTACTTCGGGGAGGAAAGACGATCCAGGCTGAATCGAACAGCGATGGAGAGTCCGGGACCGGAATTCCAGTCCAGCTTCCCCTGCGGCAGGCTGGAGACCAGGGAGGCAATCAGCTTGGTGCCCCAGTTTCCCTGGGTGAGCAGATCGAAATGCGCCGGCAACCCCACCCCGTTATCGGCAATACTCAATTCGATCCGGTCATTCTCTTTATGGCTCAGTATAATGGTAATCACCCCGTCATTACGGTTTGGAAAGGCATATTTAAAGGCATTGGTAACCAGCTCGTTGACGATCAATCCACAGGAAACCGCGATATCGAAAGAAACCTTGACCGGTTCGAGACGCAATTCGATCACGGCTGAATAAGAGGAATTGGACAGGCTTTCCTGCAGCAGCTTGGCCAGATCCGTGATATAATCTTTCAGATCGATATGGGCTAAGTTTTGGGATTGATAGAGCTTATAATGAACCAGGGACATCGACTGGATTTTGGCCTGAATCTCCTTGAACACCTCGATGATTTCAGGATGTTTGGACTGACTGGATTTCAAATAGAGCATCGAGGTAATGATCTGCATGTTGTTTTTGGTACGATGATAGATTTCCCGGATCAGCAGCTCCTTTTCTTCCAAGGCTGTTTGCAGTTTTTCCGCCGTCCGGATCCGGTCGGTGCTGTCGAGGGCGAATCCCAGAAACTCGTCGTCGGAGAGTTTCACAGCGCTAACGGTCCAGAAGCGTTGCTCACCATTTTTTCTACTATAGGGGATATCGCCAATCGAAACACCATGTTGGATCAGATTATTGAAATGATTACTGGCGTGAGATTCATTACCGTCAGGACTCAACTGGAAGAGTTTCATCCTGAGCAATTCGTCCCGGGAATAGCCTGTCAGTTCACAGGCTTTAGGATTGACATCCAAAAAATTTCCCCCGATATCGGCCAGAAATATCCCATCCGGGGCAAAATCCACATACCGTCTGAATTTCTTTTCGCTTTCAGCCAGCAGCCGTTCGGCCTGACGGCGTGACAATCGGCTGGACATCAGTTTTCCCAATAAAATGGTGGCCGGGGGATAGATCAGCATTACCGGCAGACTGATGTCCGACAGAACCCCTAAAGCGGTCGGAAGCGACATGATCAGCATGCTCAGCAGCATGGCCAAATGAACGACAATCCCCATCAGATAGAGTTCAATCGCAGAAATGTTCTTCAGGTGAGACCGGCGGATAAAGCGCCACCCCAAGCCGATCAGACTGGAGCATAGAATCACCGATAAAGCGGCCCATACTCCCTCTCCCCCCTGGTAAAGCCGGAATAAACCGCATATCCCGGTCATAATGAGCGATGAAACCGCTCCAAAATACAGACTCCCCACCGACAGGATCACCGATCGGGTATCAAAAAAAACTCCGGGCATCAGCGTCCAGGAATTCATCATGATCGAAATGGTAATCATCCCCATTACCACGCCCCGGATCGCCTGAATCACCAACCGGGTATTCGGCCGGTTCAGTTCCGTCAGATCATACAGCAACACCAGCAACACTAAAAATGCCGCATTGTTGATCATTCCCGTAAAACCGTCAAAATACATAATCCCTCATCGTATCACCATTCATTTATTAGTGTTCAAATCCATAATCGAAATAAATCAAACATTATCAATACTTTAATCAACAATAAAATAAAAGTCAAGATTTTTTTATTCGGTTTGGGATTAAACAAAACAAAACCGAGCAAGTCCAATCTATAAATCCAGGAACCGAATTTCCCGGAACGAGTTTAACCCATCACAGCCATCGATAACCCGAAACCCGAGAGTTTTCCTATGTGGATCATCATTCTGTGCCTGATAAGTATCATCTTACCCCTTTCTGCAGCCGCCCAGGACACCCTTTCAACCAAGCCGAGTAAACCTTATCACCGGATCTACCTGCCTCCCCCCGGAGAAAGCCAGGTATTGCGGCAATGGCTCATTCAACAGGCCCAGGACAATGATGCTCAGGCCCAGCATGAGCTGTGTTTGCGCTATTTACAGGGACTCGGTTTTCCGCCGGATACCGCTCTGGCGGTATTCTGGCTTCAGAAAGCCGTCAAGGCTAAACTCCCCTCGGCGATATACAATCACGGTATCTTTGCCAATAATGGAATCGGGTTGGAATGGAATCCTTTTGAGGCCTATCGGAATTTTCAGACCGCTGCGCAAATGGGTATGCCGGAAGCTCAATATGTGATGGGGATCCTCTATACCGACAATCTGGTAGTCAGGCAAAACATTGACCAAGCCGCCATTTACCTCAAACAGGCCTTTGATCAGGGATATATCCCGGCCGGAAAAGTCCTCAACGAAATGAAACAACGGGGCTTGATCCAATCGGACAGCGCAGAATCCATGACTGATCCGGATTCGATCCTGATGGATCCGGGACGGGAATGGACCTCTTCCTCGGTTCTGATGGATCCCAATCTGTCGGCCGATTTGGTCGATTTCAACCGGGACCCCCTGTCGGATTCACAACGCGACAGCCTGGTCATTCAATTATTGAACCGAAAAACCGACGAACTCCAAAGCCTTTTGGGAATTGCCGACA
>JAGOEH010000293.1 GCA_017997825.1 Candidatus Delongbacteria bacterium
CTGAAAATCGAAGAAAAGAACGACAAAATATTGATCAAGGTGGAATTACCGGAAGATGGCAATATCAAGCACGGTGACGCCATCCTGAAACTCCAGGTACCGGAACTATGCTATCAGATCCTGGTCAATGGAATCAGCGCCGATATCACAATTTCAGGAACCACAACCAAGCTTTTAAATGCCAAAACCATCAGCGGAGATATCCTTTTTAAGGCCGAATCGGAAACCGCTGACTTGAACAGTATCAGTGGTGATGTAATTTTCAGCAGCCAAGGGATAACCACTAGTATCGAAACTATCAGTGGGGATATCGTTTACGAGCATAATAAGGATCTTAACTCTATTCAAAAGCTCAGTGCAAAATCGATCAGCGGTGATATTGTCATCAAAGGCTCATTAATCATAGAAAAAGGGCAGTTTCATACCACCTCCGGAGATATACAATTACAGACCAATATTAAAGATCCGGGTTCAATGAATGTCAAATCATTGAGTGGTGAGATCGAACTGACAGTGCCGCCCACAATTCCAGCCCTATTTGAAATATCATCCTTCAGCGGGGATATCGATGATCATCTTTTCAATAAAACAGCCCAAGAGACCAGTGAGTATACACCCGAGAAAAAGCTCCGATTCGGTCAAGGCAAAGAATCGATCCGAATCAGTCTTGAAACATTCAGTGGGGATATCAGTATCAATCCTCTAAAAAACTAAATTCCATCGATTTTCATAATGGGCCCATATCGTCGGACTGCCGGGACTCCCCTCCGGCAGTCCGATGGATTACCCAACCACCATGAATCATAAACGGTTAGTCTTTAGCCAGTCCTGACGTAGAATACCCATCAGATAAAAATCCACATACCGATCATGATGGTACATGGCTTGACGCAATGTCCCCTCCACCACAAATCCAATCTTTTCATACACGCTTACGGCCCGGGGGTTTTCTGTACTGACATGCAATTGAACCCGATTCAGGTTCAGGATATCAAAGGCGTAATCTACCATTAACCGGGTAGCTTCGCTGCCATAGCCTTTGGACCAATTGGCGGCATCCCCGATCGAAATATAGAAGGTCGCCATTCGGCCGATCCAGTCGATCCGGACCAGGGCCGTCAGCCCGACCGGTTGATCGGGTTCGATGGTACAGAGGGTAAAAATCACGGTATGCATATCCTCCTGCCAGGTTTTGATCTTGGCCCGCTGCTGCTCCAGACTGCTTGGAAGCGCATAATACAGGGTTTCACGGGGTTGGGGATGGTTCTCTCCGGCCGCCGCCACGTTTTCATCTCCCGGCTCAGGAGCCCTCAAATAGATTTTTTCACCGATCAAAAACGGATTGATCATATGCGATTCCTTCCGATTGAGTTTTAAGACATGATGGGATGAATAGCCGGTTGCACCATTAATCTCAATCCATTACAATCTTTAACACCGCTCAAAATTAGCAATTCCGGAACAGGACGGCCACTTTGGATGAGGGGCGGCATCAGCCAATGAATCGATAGATAAACACTTCCCATTATATATAATAGGACACTTTTTGTCAATGTCAATCCTTTTTTTTTCATCTCCATAAAAAAAATCTTGACAAGCATTAAAAATTAACGTAAATATTGGAATCAACTTTTCATCACAAAGGAGCATTGAGTATGAAGTATTATCGTCACACCAAGCAGGGTATGAGTATTTCGGAAAAACTGGAAAGTTTGTTTTCGACCTGGAAGAAGGAAGAAGAGACGTGGTTGTTTATCGGACCTCATGACGATGATATTGTAATCGGCGCCGGATTACTTCTACAGGCCGGACTGAGGGAAGGCGTAAAGATTTACTCTCTGATTACCTCCGACGGTCGAATGGGATATTGTCATCTGAACCAGCGAGACAGCATTGTTCAGGTCCGACGTAAGGAGACTGATGATTCTTTCAAGATTCTGGGATTACCGGCTGAAAACGTGTTTTATGCCAATTTCCCGGATTGCGATCTGAATTCCTACATCGGCCGGCGGAAAGCCGCGGGTGATGATCCTTCTATTGAAGGTTATACCGGCCTCCAGAATGCCTTTACCTATTTTCTGCGTAAAGTCAATCCCAAACGCATATTCTTGCCGACCGGAGCCGACCTGCATCCGGATCATAAAATCGTCTATCAGGAGGTCCTGATATCCTTGTTCCATGCATCAGGCAATATCTGGCCTGAACTGGGACCGGTGATCAAGAACACCCCATTCGCCTATGAATTTGCCGTGTATTGTGATTATCCTGAACCGCCTCAGATCAAAGTTATCGCCGATAATGACATCTTCCAGAAAAAGCTGGATGCCATTCTGGCCTATCAGTCCCAAGAACAGATCGCTCAGCTGGTCAAAACCTGCAAAGAAGGCGGTCCGTATGAATTTTTCAAACCGGTCTCTTATTCTTTTTATCATCCCAACAATTACATCTCGATGTTCTAAATGAACTGCTCGTCCGGTATTCTCCCCATTTCCCTTATCCAACCCCTAACCTGGAATCGATTATGACGGACGTACAGTGCTTAAAACGGTATGGTGGAGGCGCCCACGATCGTCCTACCCTGCTTTACGCGGGAGATGACGATTTGGATCGGGCCGCGGTATACCTGTCTTCCATCATTTACAGCAACGGGTATAATTTCGATTATATCCCTTCACCTTCGCCTTTTCCGAGTCATCTGGAGCTGGAGCGTTACGCGCTGATTATCCTCAGTGATTATCCGGCCCGTAATTTTTCTGAAATCCAGTTGAAAGCACTGGTTGATTACGCCCGCCGTGGAGGTTCCGTTTTAATGATAGGCGGATGGGAATCCTATACCGGATTAATGAACGAGTATACCGCCACCCCGCTGGCAGATATATTGCCGGTCAGCCTGGAATCCAATGATGACCGGCGTAATCTGCCGCAGGGTTGTGTGGTCGTACCGGCTTTCCGGTGCACGGAAAAGCTGAAAACGTTGGACTGGATGGCTCCTCCCCTGATTGGAGGATACAATCAGATCACACCTCGTACCCGATCCACGGTTCATCTAATCGGGAAAAAGCTGGTGATCGGAAATTCAGACGGCTTGCAGCTCGGCATCTTACCGGAAGAGATCCCACTACTGGTGTCCAAGCCATGCCGTAAAGGATTTGCGGCCGCTCTGGCTTTTGATCTGGCCCCGCATTGGATCGGAGGCATGGTCGATTGGGGATTACAACGCCGTCGCATCGATTTTAATGATGGTTTCATCGAGGTCGGCGATCTCTATCTCGATTTCGTTTCGAAATTACTCTCGTTTGCGATCAATAAAGGAGAATGATATGATCAAAGGCAATGCACTCGTTGCTCAGACCGGAGGTCCAACCACGGTGATCAACTCGACGTTGACCGGTGTGATTTCCCAATCCCAGCGGGAATCGGACATCACCTCGATTTTTGGGTGTCACTGGGGCATGTTGGGTCTGATCAAATCCGATTTCATCGATTTAAGCCGATTGACCGCCTCCGAGCTGGAGCTCTT